>DJVN01000032.1 GCA_002441205.1 Syntrophaceae bacterium UBA6255
TCTTGGTGAAATGTATAAGAAAGGAACCATCAGCATGATAACCAAAGAAAAATACGTTTCCCTCGTGGCCGATGTTCTGGAGGTATTGCCGCCCGAAATGGTGATTCAGCGCCTGACTGCCGACGGTTACCGCGATATTTTTCTCGCGCCGGACTGGGCGATGAACAAACTGGATGTGTTGAATTCGATTAATAAGGAATTGGAACGACGCGATTCATATCAGGGGAAAAAATATCGATAGCTCGCGCGCAAATTCTTTATACCCAGAGTATTATTCTTCCATATAAGGTTTTACGAGAGAATCCCATTCTGCTTCAGACTTACATGTCTTTTCCAAAACATTACACATAATAGTTGTGCCATCTCCTTTGGAACGGAACGAACCGTATATTTTATTTTCGTTGATCTCTCTCAAAATCTTTAATTGTTTTTTTGAATAGTTTACTAAAATAAAACATTTATCCAGGCTCGCGTTGTAATGGTTTTGATGGGTAAACTTATCTCTAAAAAACTTTTTTTCATCAGCATTGACCCATTCTTCACACTCTCTTTCACATTGTTTCTTCAACGCGCTTATTTTCTGTCGTTTCTCCGGCGTGTCACAAATTATTCTGTATGTTTCATCCAATTTGCTTTCAGGTACAATACCTGTCCATTCGCTGTTTTTATATGTCTCTTCGTACAGGACATTTCCCTTATCGTCATAATTGGCTAATTTTTCTATCTTGCTCAATTTCTTTCGGCAATCAATGTCGAGCAACATCGTCTGGTGATCGAGGTTCTGGTATCTTGTTGATTTTTTTACATCCGACTCTTTAAAATGCTCAATCAAATGTTTTCTTTCTTTATCGGCAATGGTTCTGTAAGTCCATACGGATATGATGTTCGATGATTTAATTAGATTTGTTTTATTATAATAAAAATTGTCGCTTAAATGTTCCCATACTTCAGGGTCCGGTTTTTCTGGAAAACAAACGGATGGCGATGACATAATGGACGCTGTGATGAAAACGATCAGAGAGGATAGAAACAATTTTTTCATTAAATTTCACTCCAAACAATTGATATCCGACGTATTTCATTATACGTCACTTAGTATCATAACACTGTTCTTTATTTTAAAAAAAGAGAAATCTCAACCTCGTTGATTGTAAATTGGAACCTTCCCTATGGGCGATTACGGAAGCCCTGGAAGTAACAAATATTCAAATTGAAAGAGAGTAATGTGCCAGAACGCCAAATAAAGATTCTTGGAAGGCAACATCAATAAAACAAAATATTTTATGATCAAGAATCTGTTATTGCAAACTGATAATAAAGATCATTATTACCTTTTGAGAAACCTCTAATACATTTTTCATTAGATTTCTTACCGAAAATTTTAAGCGCCTGCTTAAAGTAACCCACGGTCATGAACTCAAAGTCAACGCTATTGATTGGAATTTGGGTGATTTTGATATGAATAATGTTGCTTTCCAGGTTTGCGTTAAGAACACTCTCGTCATATAAGCTCGTCCAGATTTGCGGCATACCTACCTCGACAAACTGTTTTAAAGTCTTTGCCAGGATAAAAGAGTGACGAGAACCTCCCGGCGACAAGGTAAATTTAGCCGCTACTTTACCGAACATGAAAAATGACTTTTTATCGTTGTTAAAAAATTCCTTAATGAGTTCGTTAAGGAAAAAGAGATGTTTTTCCACAGGAATAAGGGCGATGGATAAGATCATTCCTTTGTAGTAACTATCCTTCTCAGCCATTTTAGCCATAAAGGTATTCCAGCGTTCTTCTCCGAAAGCCTGAGTGATCGTAACCTTTGCTGTAGTAAAAGCGGTGCCTTTTATATTCATATCCAAACCCCCTCTGACAAATTTGTAAATTAAATGAGATGAAAATTATTAATCGTCTTTGTACATCTCTTCGATGATATCCTTGTACTGCGCCGAGATGGATTTGCGTTTGACCTTCATGGTTGGGGTGACTTCGCCGTCCTCGGTATAGAGCTTCTTATCCAGCAGACGGAATTTGCGGATGTTTTCCACGCGCGCGATCTGCTTGTTGACCTTTTCCACTTCATCGGAAATCATTTTGACCACTTCCTCCGCGCGGGTCAGGCTGGCGAATGTCGTATATTGAATTTTGTGATCCTGAGCGAATTTGACCACATTTTCCTCGTCAATGACGATCAGCGCGGTGATGTACTTGCGCCTGTCGCCGATGACAACCGCATCCGTAATATAGGGAGAAAACTTGAGCAGGTTTTCGATATACTGCGGCGCGACGTTCTTGCCTCCCGCGGTGATGATCAAATCTTTTTTGCGGTCGGTGATTTTCAGATAACCTTCATCATCTATTTCGCCGACATCTCCGGTATGGAACCAGCCGCCTTCCAGCGCTTCCGCCGTCGCCTCCGGTTCTTTGAAGTATCCCTGAAAAATGCCACCATGTTTGATTAATATTTCGCCGTCTTCGGCGATTTTGACTTCGGAATCGGGAAGAGCTCTGCCCACGGTTCCCACTTTGAAATGTTCTTCATCGGACATGTGCGTGATGCCCGTTGTTTCGGTAAGCCCGTAACCTTCACGAATCGGAATACCAATGCTCTGGAAAAATTTCAGGACTTCATGCGAAATGGGCGCGGCGCCGGAAAATCCCAGACGCACCTTGTCAAAACCCAGCCGCTGTTTGAGTTTCCAGAACACAGCGAAATACGCCAGATGATAACCGAGGAATAAATACCAGGGTATCGGTTTCCCGGCCAGTTTGAAACTGTTGTATTTTGTCCCGATCTTGAAGGCCAGATTAAAAACGTTGCGTTTGAGCCAGGTGGCATCCGCCATTTTCAGCACAATGCCGGAATGATACTTTTCCCAGATCCGCGGCACGGCGTGAAAGAGGGTCGGGGAAACATCCCGCAGGTCGTTCATGACCGTGTCGGTGTTTTCGGTAAAATTGACAATATGACCTGTCGAAAGGTGCATCATCAAATCGAATATCTGCTCATAGACATGATTGAGCGGCAGGAAGGAAATGGTTTCATCATTGACGCTCATCCTGGTTATTTTCTGGCTCTGACGCGCGATCCATAAATAATTATAATGGGAAATTTGCGCGCCCTTCGGCGGACCGGTTGTTCCTGATGTATAGATAATGGAAGCCGTCTCTTCGGTTTTTCCTTCCTCTACTATTCTCTCGTAAAGACCCGGTTTTTCCCGATCCACCTTCGCCCCCAGTTCCAGAAGGCTGTCAAAGCTCATCAGCATGGGATCATCGAAGTGCTTGAGGCCTTCCATATCCCAGACAACGATTTTTTTGAGATGCGGCGTTCGTTCGCGACACGCCAGCGCTTTGTCGAACTGTTCTTCATCTTCGCAGAAAAACACAACCGATTCGGAATGTCCGACAACGTATTCGCATTCCGCCGTGGGATTGGTTGTGTAAACGCCGACGAAGATTCCGCGCAGTGACATAACCCCCATGGCCGAAAAGAGCCACTGGGGTTTATTCTCGCCGACAATGGCCACATGATCGAAGGGCTTGACACCCAGCGCATACAATCCCAGGGCCACCTTTTTCACATTCTCATAGTACTGTTTCCAGGTGATGTCGTGCCAGATGCCGTAATCCTTCATGCGCATGGCAATCCTGTCAGGCTGTTTTTCTACCAGCCATTTCAGTCCCTGGGGAAGGGTTTTGATGTCGTTTTCAGTCATAGTTGTACCTCAACGGAAACGTACCTTGCGGCGATAGCGTTTGTAACCCTTGACCGATGTCTCCGTGGCAATGCCCAGATAAAATTCCTTGACGTCGTCGTCTTCGCGCAGAATTTCCGGTTTATCCGCCCGGACAATGCGGCCGTTTTCCATCAGAAAAGCGTAATGGGAATATTTCAGCGCCATGTTCACGTTTTGTTCCACCAGCAGAATCGTCACGCCCTTCTGATTGATTTTCTGAATGATTGTAAATATCTCTTTCGTGAGCAAAGGCGAAAGCCCCAGCGACGGTTCATCCAGCATGAGCAGTTTGGGACGGCTCATCAGCGCCC
>DJVN01000198.1 GCA_002441205.1 Syntrophaceae bacterium UBA6255
CAGGCACGTAGTGCCGTGGGACACCCTTCACGTTTTCAGGCACTTAGTGCCGTGGGACACCATTCACTGTTTTTGTGCTTAACCCTTAATTACTTTAAAAAAGAGATAGAAATAAATTGCATTGTCTCTAAAAAAGAGATACTATCTTTAATATGAAAAATATAATTTCGCAACTTATTGATGATTTCCATGAACGGAAATTGCCTGAACCGGTAATTCGAAATAAAGAATTTTCTGAAGTAAAGGGCAAGGCGGATGTCGTCATTGGTATGAGACGAACGGGTAAAACCTGGTTTTGTTATCAGAAAATCAAAGACCTGCTTGCCGCGGGTATAAAAAAAGAGGAGATCCTCTATCTTAACTTTGAAGATGATCGGCTGTTGGAGTTTAATGTCAATAATTTTCAGGAAATCCTTGATGTCTATTTCGGGAAATATCCCAAACATCGCACCGCACGATGTTATTTTTTCTTTGATGAGATACAGCGGATTGATCAATGGGAAATGTTTATCAGGCGCTTGCTTGATACCGAAAATATTCAAATTTTCATTACCGGATCATCATCAAAGTTACTGGGCTCGGAAATAGCCACCAGTTTACGGGGGCGCTCTTTAGCCACAGAAATATTCCCATTCAGTTTTGAGGAATATTTAAAATTTCACGGGCTTTTTTCCGACAGACCAAAAACGTTTGGAGCGAACACGTCCTCCATATTACGCAAGGCTGTAAAAGATTACATGGAAGCCGGCGGCTTCCCGGAAGTGCAGAAAACGGATCTCGATGTTCGCATCGAAATATTGCAGGGCTATATTGATTCTGTATTGCTAAAAGACATTATTGAGCGCCATAAGGTAAGCAATGTTCTGGTGCTTAAATATCTTGTCCGCCATATTATGACTTCTGCCGGCGGGCAATTCAGTGTTAACAAATTCTTCAACACCATGAAAAGCATGTCGATCAAATGTACCAAGAACAGCTTATACGAATACCTTGATCATTTGACAGATGCATTTTTGTTTTACAAAGTTCCCATTCACAGCCGTTCTGAAAAATCAAGGCTCATCAACCCGGCTAAAATCTACACGATTGACACCGGACTTTTAAATGCCATGACCTTTCGTAATTCAAATAATTGCGGCCAGTCACTGGAAACCCTGGTGTTTATGCATTTGCGTCGCGGGGGGGATGACGTTGAATATCTCAATACAAAAGACGGGCGTGAAGTTGATTTCTTTACCAGGGACAGAATTTCCGGCGAGAAGCATCTGATTCAAGTATGCTGGCAAATGTCGGATAAAAAGACATTTGAAAGAGAACTCCTTGGATTGAAAAGCGCAATGAATGAAATTTCACTCCCGACAGGTACAATAGTAACATGGGATGACGAAACCGTTATTGACAAGAGAATAAAAGTAATTCCTATCTGGAAATGGCTTCTGACGTAGAATACAGTTGTGTCCTCCGCTGGCGGAGGTGTCCCGATGCAATCGGGACGGAGGTGGATTCACAGCATAATGTCATGCCCGAATGGGCCTGTCGGGCATCCACAAACCCTGGATTCCTGCCTTCGCGGGAATTACGAATTTGGCTCTAACATAGAACATAGAACAAACTTTTTCCTTAAACCTTAACTACTTAAATCTTAATTACTTAAAACTTTTTTTATTATGAAAATATGTACAATCATAGGCGCAAGGCCGCAATTCATCAAAGCCGCCACTATTTCCCGCGCTATCGCCAAGCATAACGCACAAGGTTCTCACAACAATATAAAAACCGTGAACGTTGAACATAGAACATAATTTTTTACATATCATAGATCCCGTAGGCTATTTCGACAACATTGCCCTCCAAAAACATGCGCGATTGATAATGACCGACTCCGGCGGAATGCAGAAAGAGGCATACTGGCTCAAAGTGCCCTGCATCACATTGCGTGATGAAACGGAATGGGTGGAAACAGTAGAAAACGGCTGGAATATTTTAACTGGAGCCAATCACGCAAAGATTATAAAAGCAGCCAGCACGTTCAAGATACCACTAAAACATCCAATGCTCTATGGCAACGGCAAAGCAGCAGAAAAAATCATCACCACAATATCCGGGGGAGAGGTTCAATAATAGGACGCTTTCCCTATTTTCCATAAGTTACGTTATATAATTCCATAATCTACGACATCTAATTCCCAAATTTACGTTGTTAGATTCCGAGATTTACGATACGATAGCCCCATGAATGCAACCACACTTTACCCACGAACCATCGAGCCGCGCATAGATGAAGCCTTGCAGGACACACCCGTGGTTCTGCTGGCTGGCCCCCGTCAGGCAGGCAAGACCACTCTGGTGCGCCGGATTGCAGAAAAACAGGGGCTGCGCTACCTCACTCTTGACGATGAATTGACACTTTTGTCTGCCCGGGAAGACCCCGTCGGTATGATCCGCAGCGTAGATCGGGCGGTGATCGATGAAATCCAACGTGTGCCCCAGTTGCTGCTGGCCATCAAAAAAAGCGTGGACCAGGATCGACGTCCCGGACGTTTCCTTTTGACCGGTTCGGCTAATCTGATGGCGTTGCCGACGGTGACTGATTCGCTGGCCGGCCGCATGGAAACCTTATCTCTCTTACCCTTGTCGCAGAGCGAAATTGAGTCATGTTCGACGAACTGGATGGATGCGGTTTTTGCACGGCGAATCCTCCAAACAGCACAGCCCGCCCTGGGTGACGATCTCATCGATCGGGTGCTGCGCGGTGGTTATCCTGAAGCTGTTCTAAG
>DJVN01000291.1 GCA_002441205.1 Syntrophaceae bacterium UBA6255
CAAAGTTACGCCGCCGTTGACAGTACCGACCTGAATTGTTCGTTTCACTCCCACCTAATGTTGAAAAAGCGAAATTTAAAAATTTTCCAGAGGACGATAAGGTTATTCCATATCTCCTTTCTTACATTCAATTTAGATTCACCATACTCACGTTCATGAAGTGGCACTCCCACTTCGATAACTGATTTACCCTGTAACATCAATTTAGAAATTATCTCGGCGTTTATGTTAAAATCAGTACTTTCCAGTGTCAACCCTTCCAGAGCCTTTGATTTGTAGAGACGAAATATAGCACTAACGCATGTTATGTCACTCTTTGGGAGGAGGACCCGATAAAAAAAATTAACCGATTTACTTACGAATAAACGAAATTGGGAATCTATTCTAGTTGAATGTTCTCTTTCACGATAGGGTGAGGCAGAAATACAATCTGCATTGGTTTTCTGAAAAGTGTCAAGTAATATTTCAATATCTTGTGGTTGGTACGTAAGATCAGAATCCATGGTGATGACAAGATCTGCCTTAGAGTGCACAAAGCCAGTTCTGAGTGCAGCGCCCAAACCCTGGTTTTTTTCGTGCGACAACACAATAACATTCGGATGGGTCTTTCCTATTTCACGAAGTCGTTGTTGTGTTGAATCGGTGCTACCATCATCGACCATAATGTATTCACAAGAATAGCCGAATTTTTTTATTATCGGGTCGACAACTGGAAATAACCGTTCCGGGTACAATTCCACGTTTTCCTCTTCATTGTAAAGTGGTATAACAATCGATATCACAAATGCACCTCAATGATTCTGTCAGAAGACAATTTTGAGACAATAAATCCTATGATAATAACCAAATACATGGAGATAATTCTATCTGTCAGTACAATTGCCATTGAATCCACCGAAGTCACACCGAGATACATCAGGAAATAACTCAATGAACCTTCCATGACACCCATACTCAGGGGGATTTGGGAAACAAGGCCTATGATTATTGAAAGAGAGAATAATATTGTGATAATTATTGGATTGAGAACATATCCAAAAGCACAGGCAACGAGCCATAATTGAAGGAATTCCAGACTTAAAGAGATCAGTGTGATGAAAAATACGCCAACAATTCTTGGGAATGACATTTTCCTGACCTGGATATCGAGTGATATATTCTTGAAAAAAGGGATTTTAACTGATACTTTTTGGATGAACTGAATAAGGGAATCTATTTTGTAGTAAAATATCAAAAGAAGGATCAGTATGACTGCAATAACTTCCAGAACTATGACCGTGACCCCACTGAGTTGAATAAATACTATTGCCGATGCAGCAAGGAAGAGAATTACCAATTCAAAAAATCTTTCGTAGAATATCATTGATACACCATCAGTGAGATTCATTTTATAGACTCTTTTCATAAAATATGCTTTATAAAGGTCCCCAAACTTCGCAGGTGTGATGTTTGCATAAAAAAGGCTTGAAATTGTGGCCAATGTTGCATCTTTCCATGCTACATCTGGTTTATACCATTCACTCAGGTACTTCCAGCGATACACTCTCAAGAAAATAACTCCGAAAGTGCAACAAAGGGCAAGGATAAATGTTGGAATATTGACGGAAGATATAATCTCATAATTCTCAATAATCCCTGAATTGTAGACGAACAATCCTAAAATCGCCAATCCGATGCAGAAGAGAGTAATCTGGATAGAATTCCTATACCTTGTTATAAAATTCATATTCTACTCACATTCCCTGACAATTCCCCGATCTATTCCTACGAGAATTGCGATTAACCCCTTCTATTCCCATACCTCCCCCTCTCTCCTGCGGATTTTTCCTGATTAACTCCCTTTTTAACTCCTCTTAACCCTAAAACTCCCCGATTTTCTGTTATTCTCTAACATTTTTGGAGCGCTTACGCTAGGAGGCGTGCCTGCTCCAGCGTTCTTGCAGAGTTGACAGAGATTGTAAGCAAAACATGTGAAAACGTTCTTCGCGTGGACTCTGGCAACAGTATTGACCAGCACGTGTCCTGCATGGGACCCCCTTTTAATCACCGCGAATGGTCGTTCTACGAGCGACCTCGTCCTCATGATCGAACGGTTCCGTCGCTCCTCTTTTATCGAGAGAGAATGACCTCGTGTGCTCCGATGCATCGTCTTGTCCATTGACGCCTTTGGTTTAACACCAAAGGAGCCCATATCCCGATACACTGTCTCTCCTTTCTCCGGTAGATCGATCTGGCTGTCGTGGGTCGATGCTGTCGTGGTCTTCAACCGGCGTATCAACCGGCAGTCCTTATCCATGAGAATATGGAGTTTATAGCCAAAGTATGACTTATTCCCTTTCTTTGCCCATGTGCCATCCTTGCTCCGTCTGGTCTGTGCGTCCTCACCTCCGGGAGTGTCAGATGATGCGTGCCCGGGATCACTGGTGATAAACGTCGCATCCTGGATCACTCCGCGTTTGATCTCAAGACCTCTGACATCCAACTGCCGCTGGAGTTGATCCCAGATCTCCTTCAATTTCTCTGCCTTAATTAACAGGTCCCTGAAATACCACAGTGTCGAGTGATCCGGGATTTTATCAGGAAATCCAAGGAATTTCCGGAACGAGATCCGATCATTCGCTTCCCGTTCCATCTGCGGATCATAGAGACCATAGAGGGACTGAAGGACAATCATCTTCAACATTACCACTTCATCCGTGCTTGGTCTTCCACCAAGCGGTGTCTTGCTGTTGTAGACCTGACTGATGATGGGACGGAAACCTTTCCCGACGATTAAAGTGTCAAAATCAGCAAGTTTGCCACCCAGTTCCCGAATGCGCTTATACTCCTTGTTAAGGGCAAAGTCAATTAGGGATTTCAGTGGTATAGTGACCGACGAGCTGGGATAAAACTTTTGCGGTTGAGGGAGGTTAATCAAAATTCTCTTCAGGTTGTTTAGAACCTCCCT
>DJVN01000298.1 GCA_002441205.1 Syntrophaceae bacterium UBA6255
CTCAATAAACTGAACAAAGAAGCAAGTGCGCTGGAAAGCGTTATAAATCATAATATTAGACAGATTGCCGGAGATTAACCGGACTGGCGGAAATCAAATTAGCGGCAATTTATTTGACTTATTGCCGATAATTTGTATAATGACCGCAGGAGGCTTAGTAAAAACACGGACATTCTATTTAAATATTTTGCCAATCGGCAATCGTTTACCACAAACGACGTTTACGATTTCTTCTCTCAAAATCAGCCTGATATTAAAAGAGCAACCGTAAACTGGCGGATTTACAATCTTATCCAGCAGGGTTTGTTAAAAAGAATCGGTCGCGGGATTTATTCTTTAGGCCAGGAAAAAAGTTTTTCTCCCATCCTTAACAAAAAGCAAAAAAATATTTTCTCCCGGGTTAAAAATAAGTTTCCGCTTATTACCTTTTGTTGCTGGCACACCTCCGTTTTAAAGGAATTTTTTCAGCATGTGTCCATGTATGATTTCATGCTGGTCGAAGTGGAACGCGAAACAATAGATTCCGTTTTCCATTTTATCAAAGAAACAAACAACAATACCTTCAAAGAGCCATCGCGCGACATGATGGAAAATTTTGTCTTAGAAAGCAAAGACGCCACAGTAATTAAATCACTGACCAGTGAAGCTCCGCTGCAAAAAGTTGATAATATAACCGTACCGGCTATCGAAAAGATTCTTGTTGATTTATATGCCGACAGCGAAATTTTCTTTTTTCTGCAGGGCAGTGAAATGCTGAATATTTTCAGAAACATACTGGAAAAATATACGGTCAATACGGACAGGCTTCTGCGCTACGCAAAAAGAAGAAATAAGGGAAAAGATATTAGAAATATATTAAACCAAATCAGCGGCAAATCATAAGGATTGGTGCCGGTAATTTGCTATGATTTCCAAAGACACATTACAACCGGAGTGGATCAATAAGGTATCTGCTGAAAACCGCAAGGCGGATAAGATTCTTGTTGAAAAAGTCATTCGCGCTCTGCTGCTTCTGGAAGGTCTTGTCCAGTCCGGTTTGGAATTTGTTTTCAAAGGCGGGTCTTCCGTAATGCTGCTTCAGCAGAATCCCAGAAGATTTTCCATTGATATTGACATCATCGTGTCGAAAGAAGCGGACTTTGACGCGCTCTTTGCGATATTCATCGAGGAAAAATATTTCACCAGATTTGAGGTTCAGAAAAGAAAGACAGCGTCAGAAATCAATAAACTGCACTATAAATTTTTTTATAAGCCGGTGCATCAAAAGAATATTCCCGAAGACAATATTCTGCTCGATATTCTGATAGAGAAATCTCCATACAAAAAAATCATTCCGACGGATATTGGTTTACCGTTTGTTCAACAGGAAGGAGCGCCGCTTCAGGTAAGCATCCCCAGCAAAGAAGATATTCTGGGCGATAAGCTGACCGCTTTTGCGCCAAACACCACGGGAATTCCTTACGAGAAGAGCGGCTACAGCAGGTCCATGGAAATTATCAAGCAGCTATACGACGTCGGAAATCTGTTCGAAGAGATTAGCGATATTCAAGTGGTTGCCGAAACATTTCAAAATATCGCGCGGACTGAAATGAAATATCGCAAATTCAAAGGAGACGTGAAAAATGTTTTGGATGATATTTCAGACACCGCGCTTTGCTTGGCCACCAGAGGAAAGTCAGGCACAGGCGACTTTGAAGCCCTGCAAAACGGCATATCGCAGTTAAAAGCATATATTTTCTCCGAGAGCTACCAAATAGAAAAAGCCATTATACATGCGGCACGAGCGGCGTATTTGGCAAAGCTCATTGAAACCGGCGGAACTAAATTTGACCGTTTTGAAAATGCTGGGCAGATATTAGAGTGGCAAATCGAAGCTCCGCTGGATACAAGGCTAAACAAACTCAAGAAGAGCAATCCCGAAGCATTTTTCTACTGGTATCAGATTTATTTGCTTGAGAGAAAGGCGGGGAAGGAATGAAGGGTCATTATCTACCCGAAAATTGGACTGTTGAAAAATCTCAAGTTTATTGTGCGAGAGTTGCAGATGGCACACACGACACACCCAAACAAGTTCCGGAGGGAAAAATATTAGTAACATCTAAAAATATTAAAAATGGCAAAGTTAATTTTGATGGATGTTATTTAATATCAGAGAATGATTATTCACAAATAAACAAGCGTAGTAAGGTTGACAAAGGCGATGTTTTATTTTCAATGATTGGTACAGTTGGAGAAATAGCATTTGTTGATGAAGAACCATCATATGCAATTAAGAATATTGGTTTGTTTAAAACGAAATCTTTTTCTGATGGTAAATGGCTTTACTACTACTTAACAAGTAAAATTGGACAGGCTGCGCTTGATACTTTTCTTACAGGAACTAGTCAACAATTTGTATCTTTGGGCGACCTAAGAAAGGTCCCAGTTATTCGTGCACCTCAAAAAAATCAGCGCAAGATTGCCGCGGTGCTTTCGGCTTATGACGATTTGATTGAAAACAACAATCGCCGCATTGCCATTTTGAAGGCGATGGCCGAGGAACTCTACCGTGAATGGTTCGTGCGTCTGCGCTTCCCCGGCCATGAGAAAACCAAAATCACCAAAGGTGTGCCGGAAGGCTGGGAAGTCAAAACGTTAGGTGAAATATGTTTTGAAGAAAGAAAATTGATTAAGAAAAAGAACATATCAGATGAGACTAGATACATAGGTTTAGAGCATATTTCACCAAGAACAATCATTACAAAAGACTATGGGTATGCGGTTGACATCCAAAGCGATAAATTAGTTTTCAGTCAACTGGATATTTTATTTGGAAAAATAAGACCATATTTACATAAGGTTTCCATTGCACATTTCAACGGTGTGTGTTCATCGGATATAATCGTTATAAAATCGATAAGACCGGAAAACCAAGCCTTTGTTTATCTTATTGTGTCTAGTAATAGTTTTATTGATCTTGCAACAACTGCCTCAACTGGAACAAAAATGCCAAGAGCCGATTGGGATTTTTTGATTAAGCAAAAAATAATTTATCCCGAAATTGGTATATTGAAACAATTTCAAAAGATTTTTGACAACTCATTATCAGCTATATTTAATTATCAAAAGAGAAATGAGATGCTGCAACATAGCCGCGACCGACTTCTCTCCCGCTTGATGTCCGGCAAGATCGATGTGGAGCATTTGGATATTGCTTTACCGAAATCAATGATGAACGAGGCGAATGCTGATCTTGTCGAAGCACCTGATAGCATGATGGAGGACGCAGCCGCGCATGCCTAATTTCATTTCCGAAGATCAGATTGAAAAAGCGGCAGTCGCCTTGCTTACGAAGACTTATGGCTACCGCACCGTCAATT
>DJVN01000068.1 GCA_002441205.1 Syntrophaceae bacterium UBA6255
TCTTTTGTTCCGTTTGCCGTCTCGACGGATTTGAGGCATTCAACCGTCGCATCGGCCGTGTTGTAAGAAACAATAATGACGGAAACATCCATATTTCTAATATTTGTTAACCCTTCCCGTTGCTTCTATTCTAATTATTTTGTTTAACTCAAAATGGTTTGGTTTTTCAAGTGGTTTCGTGAATCGTTTCGTGAGGGCTTGGTGAGAATGCCTTTTATTATGAGCGGAATGTATTCCGTCCTCATTATTCTTTGATAGCGTGTCATGCTATAGCATTTCATACTTTACGGTTGTAATATAAGGCAATTAATAATATATCTTCTCCGCAAAATAATATCGAACTCGTAAAAAGTCATTTTGCCCCTCTTTTGTCATGCTGAGCCCGTCGAAGCATGCCGTTATATCGAGCACTTACATCCACCCTTCGACGGGCTCAGGGTGACAGCGGTGACTTTTTACGAGTTCATCAAATAATAATCAACAATTGGAGCAAACCTGTCAGATGAAACTAAATTGTGATGGCATGACTGACATAGCTATAAAAAAAATCAAGGGATTTATTCCCAAGTCTGTGACAACCGATCAGGCCAAAGACACCGGCATGGCCATGGTGCTCATCTGTCTTTTGATTGCATTTTTGGGGGGCAAACACTTATTTTACGGTCTGGGTATTTTGCTTCTGTTAATCAATATGATCGCGCCGAATATCTTCAAGCCGGCAGCCCGGATCTGGCTGGGCTTTTCGCATCTGTTGGGATCCGTTATGTCCAGAATTATTTTGAGTGTTGTCTTCCTGGCGCTGGTCTTTCCTGTCGGTCTGGTCAGAAGAATAATCGGCAAGGATACTATGCAGTTGAAGAAATGGAAAAAGGATCGCACCTCGGTGTTCAAGATACGCGAACATGAATTTATTGCTGATGACATTAAACATCCATACTAAAATGAGGAGATATTGATGGATTTCTTAAAGGATTTATGGGGTTTTTTGAAGGTCAGAAAAAAATTCTGGCTGCTGCCGCTGATCCTGATGCTGCTTTTATTCGGCGGATTGATCGTTTTGACCAGCGGATCGGCGGTTGCCCCCTTTATTTATACGCTTTTTTAGGAGTTAACGTATGTCAGGAGCCATCTTGGGCCTATCGGCATATTATCACGACAGCGCCGCCGCGCTTCTTGTGGACGGAAAAATTGTCGCCGCCGCGCATGAAGAGCGTTTTACCCGCGAAAAACACACCAGTGAATTTCCGCACCACGCGGCCGCTTATTGCCTTGAAGAAGGAGCGCTGCAGATCGGCGATCTGGATGGCGTGGCCTTTTATGACAAGCCCTATCTGAAGTTTGAAAGACTTCTGGAAACCTATCACGCCTTCACCCCCCGGGGGCTGAAAAGCTTTGCCTCGGCCATTCCAGTCTGGATCAAGGAAAAGCTCTTTATGCGCAAAATGCTCAATGACGGCATGGCCAAACTGGGAGCAGGCAAAGTTAAATTCCTTTTTCCCGAGCATCATTTGTCTCACGCCGCCAGCGCGTTTTATCCTTCGCCTTTTGAAGAAGCGGCCATCTTGACCATTGACGGCGTCGGCGAGTGGGCGACAGCGTCCATCGGAGCAGGCCGGGGCAATTCCATAAAAATACTGCGGGAGATGGATTTTCCCCATTCGCTGGGATTGCTTTATTCGGCTTTCACTTATTACTGCGGCTTCAGAGTCAACAGCGGTGAATACAAACTCATGGGGCTGGCGCCTTACGGTCATCCCGATTCCGAACAGACCAGATTATTCAAAGAGAAGATTGTCGATCATCTGGTCGATATTCGGGAGGATGGTTCCATCCTGCTCAATATGGATTACTTTAATTACGCCACAGGTTTGACCATGTGCAATGATCAAAAATGGTTGCAGCTTTTCGGCATTCCCCGGCGCGAGCAGGAAAGCGAATTGAATCAGTCTTATATGGATCTGGCTTTCGCCATCCAGCAGGTCACGGAAGAAATTGTTTATCTTATGGCATCCACCGCAAAAAAACTGACCGGCAGCAAATATCTGGTCATGGCGGGCGGCGTGGCGCTCAACTGCGTGGCCAATGGCAAGCTTTTGCGCAAAGGCATATTTGAAGACATCTGGATCCAGCCGGCCGCTGGCGACGCGGGCGGCGCGCTGGGCGCGGCATACGCCGCCTGGCATATCGGGCAGGGCCGGCCGCGGCAAATTACGCCGGGCGAAGATGCGATGCAGGGATCCTATCTCGGTCCGGAATTCGGATCTGATGATATCCGGCGGATGGCCAAAAAATATAAAGCGCCTTATGTTTATCATGATGATTTTGAAGAACTCTGTCAAAAAGTGGCCGACCTTCTGGAGCAGGGCATGGTCGTTGGCTGGTTTCAGGGGCGAATGGAATACGGTCCCCGCGCGCTGGGCAATCGCAGCATCCTGGGCAATCCCTGTCTTCCGGACACCCAGAAAAAACTCAACTTAAAAATCAAGTATCGGGAAGGCTTCCGGCCTTTTGCGCCCTCCGTCCTGGAAGAAGATATCGGCGAATATTTTGATCTGGA
>DJVN01000149.1 GCA_002441205.1 Syntrophaceae bacterium UBA6255
CATCGGCGGCGGCCAGGGCGCGGCGATGGTTTTGGAAAGAAAATAACTGACTGAACAATAAACAAGGCAAGATGGACCTGGAAAGGCTTTTAACGGTTTTTCCAGGTCCTTTTAATTATTTCTATTTGAGTTGTCTGCTGTGCCCCGGAATGTTGAAAGGCTGCGGGAAATGGGTTTGGAGGTTTTGATAATTGCCGACGACAACGCTTCCACGGCGCTTGCCGTTACTGTCAAGGCAAGGATAAACAGAGGTATTGCCGCAGGACAAAGCCCGTAAAATGGAACACGTAAAAAAGAAAAGCGGAAGTTGTTTTATTTTTTTATCAGGGTTCTTAAATCCTCGATTGAGAGGCTTGTTTTATGTAGCATAGCATGGCAATTTGGGCATACAGGTTTCAAATCGTTTTCTGGATCAACCTGATATTTTTCGTGAATCTTATTTAGTGGTATTAAGTGATGCACATGTATATAACCAACGCCTATTTCTCCATAAAATTCTTCAAAGTCAAATCCGCAAATACAACATGTATATCCGTGTTTCTTGACACATAATTGTCTGGCTTTAGTGTTTCGTTCATAAGCATTCACATTGATTTGTTTTTTTGCTCTTTCAAACAATTTCTCAACATCTTCATCTGATATTTCTTCTGCTATTTGAGAATCTTTTTTATCAGATATTAATGTTAATAAACTAGTACTACAGCGATGGATCTCTTGATAGTTCTTTGACAATATCATAACAGCTTCCTTATGTCACCGTGGTCGCTGCTTTCGGTAATCCAACAACTACGATTAAAGAAAAATATAGTGGACAGCGAAGGACTTTTATGCGATAATACTTCCAGGGTTCGGCGACGACGTTGATATACAAGTAAATCAGGGGAAGGAAAAACATGCGGACAGTGAAAGAACCTGTTCTTATTGAAACACGCCCACTTGCCGGGAATCTCAGAGATTTCCAGCCAATCATAATCTCCCTGGTTAGCAACACAGATCTGGAGCCGGTCTGGGACTACATGGTGAAAACTTACCATTATCTTGGCTATCATCAGATGATTGGCCCCCGGATCAAATATCTGGCCTGTTATGGGCATGTGCCCATCGCCGCCATGAGCTACAACCGGGCCGCTTTTAAAGGTGGGGGCGAGGGACAAATACCTCGGTTGGGACGAGGAGCTAAAGGCTGAAACTTTTGCCTCACGTGGTCAATAACAACCGGTTTTTGATCCTGCCGTGGGTGAACATCCGCTATCTGGCCTCGCACCTGCTGTCGCGTTCGTGCAAGCTTCTTTTAAAGGACTGGATTACCCTGTTCGGCGTCGAACCCTATTTTGTCGAAACCTTTGTGGATATGGATAAATACCGGGGCGCCTGCTACTTTAGCCGCCAACTGGCGCTACCTTTAGCGAGACCCGCGGTTTTGCGAAAGAAGGCAAAACCTTTGTCTATCACGGACACAAGAAGGCTGTCTATGCGTATCTATTGAACAAACGCTTTTCATATTTAATTGCTTTATGCCCTCGCCGGCGCCGAACCCCCAAGGTGCGGGAAAGGGTGGTAAACATGCAACTGGCCAGAGCGGACTGGAACCCGGAACTGCTTAATGAAGTGGGACTCGACGCCGGCCATGTACCTGAACTTGGCGGCATTCTGAACGACTTCCTTGATTCCTTCAGGGAATGTTACCAGAGGAGCGATCAATGCCGAAACGGAGAGACTTTCGTAAAAGGATTGCTCTCCGACCTTGACCGGAAGTCCATCGAGCCGATTGCCCTGCGCTATGAGGCCAGTGTACGGGGGATGCAACTCTTTATGGAGAACTCCCCCTTCGCTGATGCCAGGATGGCGCAGATTTACAGGAATGAATTGTCATCCAGAGTCAATGACCCGGAGGGCATGCTTAAGCCGCGACAGCACGGAGTTTGTCAAAAAGGGGAAATACTCGGTCGCCGTAGCCAGGCAGCATTGTGGGCGCCTGGGTAAGACCGACAACTGCCAGTCTGCGGTCTTCATTGGATACGCCAGCAAGACATTTCTGGACGGCCTGCCAGAGGAATGCTGGTACTTCGCCGACATCCACTCTCCCACCCTGGTATGGAAAGACAGACCAGAGGCGCCGGTTCCCGAGTACAGCAGACGGGGATTGAAGACCCACGAAGCTTAAACCTTTTTTCCCGCCAATACCGGTCTCTAAAGAATAGCAACGGATGAGACTATCCCCTGGGAGCGAGTGATCCTGGCGGAGGGGGCAAAGGGCCCTATATTTGCCGATGTCAAGGTACTTCGGGTCATTGAGCGCCGGGACGATTTGCCTGGTAATGATGTCTGGCTCTACATTCGCCGCTACAGGGATGGAAAGCTCAAGTTTTCCTTAAGCAACGCTCCGGCCGACATACCCAAGGAGGAGTTACATCGGGCGGCGACCTTGCGCTGGCCGATCGAACAGTGCTTCGAGGAGACCAAGAGCTACCTTGGGATGGACCACTGCGAGGCCCGCTCCTGGACTGCCTGGCGCCGCCACGTCATGTTTGTGCTGATCGCCCATCTATTCATATTGGAGGTACGACAGCACTTTAAAAAAAAACGGAGAACCGATCCTGACGCTGCCCCAGGCCCAGAAACTGATCATTGCCGGCCTATCCGGTAATGAGAAGCTGATCCGAAAGACCTTGAGGGACGTTAACTACCACATGAAACGCAACATGGTCGCCTACCTCTCGCACCGAAAGAGGAATCTCCAAATATTGGGCGAAGTCGCTATTTAATGTTGTCAAAGAGCTTTAATACTCATC
>DJVN01000004.1 GCA_002441205.1 Syntrophaceae bacterium UBA6255
ATCAAAGTCGGCTCGGCCGTACTGACCGGAGACGACGGTCTGGATCTGAAAATTATTGATTCGCTTGTCCGGGAAATGTCCGCTTTGGCGGATCAGGGATATGCCGTAGTGATGGTCACTTCCGGTGCTATCGTCTCCGGAAAACATCGGATGAGGATAACGGAGAAACTCAAGAGTATTCCCGAAAAACAAGCCGCGGCCGCAATCGGTCAGGGAAGACTGATGCGCGTTTACTCCAAATCTTTCGAAAAAAACGGCCATTATGTCGCCCAGATCCTTTTAACCCTTTCCGATTTGACCGATCGGCAAAGATATTTAAATATCCGCAATACACTGTCCACCCTGATGGACTGGGGAATCATTCCCATCATCAATGAAAACGACACTGTCGCCGTTGATGAAATAAAATTCGGTGATAATGACAATCTTGCCGCGATGATTGCCAACATCATTGAGGCTGATCTGTTTATCAATCTGACCAGCACGGACGGTCTTTATGATTGTAATCCGGCGACATCGAAAAAGGCTAAACTGATCCGCGTGGTCAGCGAATTCTCTGACAAAATTGAATGTGCCGCCACTGAAGAAACATCGTCGGCAGGAACCGGGGGAATGCAAAGTAAAATTCAGGCGGCCAAGAAAGTCACCGCCATTGGTATTCCCTGTATTATCGCTCCCGGCAAGAAGGATAACGTGCTGACGGAAATTATGGCGGGCAAAGAATTAGGCACGTTATTTCTGCCCATGACTGATCGTCTGAATAGCAAAAGATACTGGATAGCTTTTACTCTGCGACCTCGAGGCAGGATCGTCATTGATGATGGCGCCAAGAAAGCGTTGCTGGAAAAAGGAAAAAGCCTTCTCCCTTCAGGCATTGTGGAAGTTGAAGGATATTTTGATCTGGGAGATCCTGTCGTTTGCGTCGACCGCGAAGGAACAATTCTGGCTAAGGGACTGGTTAATTTCAGCTCAGGCGAAATTAACAAAATCAAGGGATTGAAAACTGCGCAAATAAAACAGGTTTTGGGACACAAGGATTACGATGAGGTTATTCACCGTGATAATCTGGCTGTGACCAAACAAATTTTAAAAAGATAATTCCATTTCTAAATCAATCACTATCTTTGTTGGAACAGCCGGCACAGGCCGCGGGATCGTCGGCTTGATATCATGATTGATTGAGAGATGGGACAAGATAAAATTAAACTTGTTATTTAGCTTCTTTCATCAATCGCCACATTGGCCAGTCTGTCGGCATGACTGTTGCGAAGACGAGGAACGTGTTTAACATCAACATTATCAAAAGAAGCCAGCAGATTACGCACGTCTTTCATTAAAATCTTCAAATTTTCATTCTTGACGCGGTAGGAACCATTGATTTGGTTGGCCAGAAGCTCTGAATCCATGCAGATGTTCAAATTTTTATAACCAAGAGACAAAGCCCCTTTTAATCCTAGAATGAGGGCCTTGTATTCGGCAATGTTATTGGTGCATTGTCCAAGATATTCTTTTCCTTCCCATATCACGTGATCATCGGAATCGGTGATCACGGCTCCGGCGCCACCGATACCCGGATTGCCGCGACAGGCTCCGTCGCTGAATAATTTACAGGTTTTTCCAATCATAGAATTTAAAAGGGTTTTTCCATATCTTTAAAATATAATATCCGGTTACAATTGGGACAACTGAACATTTCTTCCGATTTTTGTATTTCATTATAGAGTTGCGGTGGAATGTTCACATGACATCCGTTACAAACCGCTTTCCAGACCGAAGTAACGCCAATCCCTTTATTTCTTTTCTTGATTTTTTCGTATTTGGCCATAAGATCCGCAGGCACATCGTTCTGCAACTCGGTTCTTTTTTGTTCACACGCAATCATATCGGAATCCACGGCGTTTAAATCATCCTCTAACGCTTTCTTTTCCTGTTCGTATTTATTTTTGTTGTGCTTCATAACTTCTTCATCTTGCTTAACCGAAGCCGTCAGCTTATCCAATTCATCTAATATGGAAATTATTGCTGTTTCAACATCGCTGCGCGATGCCTCCGCCGTTTCAATTTCCTTGAGCATCGCCTGATATTCTTTATTGTTCTTAACCTCCAGCATTCTTTCTTTTGTCTTCACAATACCTTCGTTTATCTTTTTAATTTTATTTTCATTTTCCACGTGACGGGATTTAAGCTCATCATATTTCACTTTGTTTTTTTTGATTTCTTCTTCAAATTGACTAAACTCTCGATTCAGTTTTTCTATTTGTTCCGGCAGTGTTTTTTTCTTCGTGGATAATTTGAAAATTTGCGAATCGTATTCCTGAATCTTAATCAATAGCAATAATTTTTCTTTCAATAATCGTCTCCTTCACCTTTTAAATTTATGGACAAAAAAAATGCACCTTTTAGGGGTGCATTTCTTTAAGCAAACTGCTTTTGAGTTTTCTATTTTTGCCGTAAGATGATGACTTCGTTGGTCTCATTACGGCAATTGTATCGCTTATTTTAGAACTTACTTTCAATGCTCGAAAAATATTTTTCTCTTCAATCATATTTTTTGTTTTATTTGGTGGGCCCACCTGGAGTCGAACCAGGGACCTACCGGTTATGAGCCGGTGGCTCTACCAGTTGAGCTATAGGCCCTCCCCTTTCTCACGTGTATAAAAAGTTTGAATTGATATACATAAAAATACATATTGTCAATAATATTTTATTGTTTCGTATAATGTTTTCTTGTTTTGTCCTTGTCCTTGTTGTTTTCCGAATTATTCATAACTTCAGAAACTTCACCAATTTTTTCCACCGTTTCAGTCGATATAATTTCTTCCCTCGTTAAAAAATTTGACCGATCGCTTATACCAAAGCGCATTCGCAAAACTTTTTCCTCCCGAGATGTCAGTGTCGTCAGAATTTTTCTTGTTTGCTCCGCCAAATCAATATTGATAGTAGCTTCCGAAGGCGACATAACTCTTTTGTCTTCTATAAAATCCCCTAGATGACTGTCCTCTTCCTCACCGATGGGCGTTTCCAGAGAGATGGGTTCTTTCGCTATTTTCAATACTTTTCTGACTTTTTCCAGCGGATACTCCATTTTATTGGCTATTTCTTCCGGTGTAGGCTCGCGCCCCAGTTCCTGAACCAAATACCGGGACGTGCGGATTAATTTATTGATCGTCTCAATCATGTGGACGGGAATTCTGATGGTCCTGGCCTGGTCGGCAATG
>DJVN01000092.1:0-4203 GCA_002441205.1 Syntrophaceae bacterium UBA6255
CCTTTGGCATCGGTTGGGTCGGATATAGCAGGAAACATGGGGATGAGATCGGCATCAAGGGCTTGAGCGATCTGGTTCACAATGGCAGTCTTTCCACATCCAGGGCTGGATGTAATTAAGACATTGTGCTGATGCTTTATAAATTCGGTTAACGTGGCTGTCAGTTCTTTGGGTGTCAATGCTTTATCCTTTCGTGTATTTTAAATAAGTTTGTTGTATAAATTAAAATCAAAAAGAAAACAACAAAAAAAATTAAATCAAATTGTTTGTGAAAATATAATGATTGTACTCTTGTTTACGATGATTGCTTGATTTGGACCAATTGAGCGTCTTGGCCATGTCGTTGATGAACCAGCGTAGTTCGATACCGTCCCAAGTGATGGGGATTTTGTCTTGATCATAGAGTTTGTTGAAGTGGGATTCTAAGCTGTCAAGGCATGTTTTTACGAATTCTTTCTGTTCTTGTTTTGTCATGATTTGAGTTTCCTTTGATTAGATTAAAAATAAATTTAAATTTAAAGAAGAACAACAAAAAAAAGAATTGACTATAGTTAGAATTTAATTGACATATAACATGAGTTAGTGATATATTACAAGTCATGAAAACAAAAAAGATCACACAAACATCAATTGCGGCAGAGGCTGGCGTATCTTCTGAAATGATATGCCAATTATTAAGTGGCAAGAAAAAAGCAGGATGGAAAACAGCAAAAGGACTTGCGCGTGCCACAGGCTTAGAACCAATTATTTTTCTTGAAGGTTCTTTAGAAGAGATTCGAGAGGCTATAGGATTATTTATGAAAGGAGGTGGTAAGAGTGAGTAAATCAAAAGTTGATTATTTAAAATTAGTTGAAACAAATGGTAGTTTTATATTTTGTGATAGCCGAATGGTAGCAGAAAAATTCAGCATACCACATGCACGTGTCGTTCGAACCATTGAAAGAAATAAAGATAAATATTGTCAGGGTGTCCAACGGAAACCCTCAGATATCAGTTTTAATCCAATATTTATTGAATTCCAAGATTCATATCAAGGCCAAAATTTTAAAGCTTATAAAATGAATCGAGATGCTTTTATAATTATTGCTATGCGTTTTGTAACTCCAAATGCTATTGAATGGCAAAAGAAATTCCTAACAGCGTTTAAACAAATGGAAAGTAAAATATCTCAACTTGAAATTAATGAGAAAAACCAAGAGTGGATTGAAACAAGAAAATCTGGTAAATTAATACGAAATACCGAAACAGACACTGTTAAACTTTTTATTGATTATGCAACTGAACAAGGAAGTTCAAACGCTAAGTTTTATTATACTAATATATCTAAAATGCAGAATAAAGCATTATTCTTATTGGATCAGAAATATAAAAACGTTAGAGAGCTTCTTGATGTCGAACAGTTATGGACAATAGCGAGTGCTGATAAAATTGTTATTAAAGCACTTAAAGATGGAATGGAAAGAAAACTTAATTATAAAGATATTTATCAACTTGCTAAAACTAATGTCGAAACTTTTGCTGCGATTCATGGAAAATCTGCCATACCGGATACAAAATTGCGACTTGTTGGTTAATTTTAACTACAAGAATTGTTTGTAATTTAAATTAAGGGGTTCCTATAGAGACCCCTTAATTTAAGGGTAGAAAAAATTATACCCTTATTTGAATTGATTTTAAATAGAACTTTAGCATTTCAAATTCTAAAGTTCTATTTAAGGGTATTCAGACTAATACCCTTAAATTAAGGGGTAATAATGTTTACCCCTTAAATTGTTTTTCGAGGTTATTACATCCAGGATGTAATAACCTAATTTCTAAAAATGTTTTAAATTCCAAAAATTTTAAAAATTAGGATGATGGGTTTTTGGATTTCAATAATTTTAGGTTATTGCATTCGATATTATAAGATTGTCTGAAAAACGTTTTAAATTGCAAAAATTTTAGGGACGGGACTGCATTCTTGAAAAGGTCTTAGTTTGCAAAAATTTTAGGGGCGAGGGTATTAAAGGCTGAATCAATAATTTTAGCCTACACGGAGTCAAATGCAACAGTAGTGGAGCTTGGGGTAGGCAGTGGCTCTGTGCATGTAGTGGAGTTGTGATGTAACAGTGGCGCTGTGATTCGAGTCAGTTGAGTTGGTCTGTTTTGCGGAGCATCGGACTGGCTATTTCGTGTCAGTTAAGCCAGTATTTGCAAGTGTGTGAACCATGGAGTGAGGGTAAAAAGAATCGCCCGAACGGTCTTAGGATAGACCGAACGGGCTTGAGATGATCATAATCCTCTTGCCATGGCATAGATGCCGCCTACGGTAGCGGCTGTCATCGTGATGACTGCGCCCCATGCCAAGGCCGGACTCTGATGGGCTATGCCGGACAGCAGCATGAGCCCAAATGTCCAGGATACTGCGATAACCAATGCCATACCTAAGCACCTTTGAATTGTTTCCATGCCTCAATCTCCTTATCTATAAGTTAATAAAAAAACCCAACCATCAAAGATGAGTGGTTGGGTTTTTAAACTTAAAATGAGGGCAAAAAGAAGCGCCCGAACGACCACGATGCGCTGTGGCCGAACGGGGTGTTGTGAATTAGAATGGTTCGTCACCTTCGACAGTGACTGTCCAGATACCAAACGCGAATGACGCGCTTGCGATTTCGGCTTCTGTGTATTCATGACGACTTGCGTCCAGTCTCGGCAATCCACGAACGGACATCACGATTACTGAATCCCCTGCGTTCAATAATACACGTGGGGCTGCTGCCGGGATTGTGACTTCTAAGCCATATCGGGTCTTTGCCGCTTCGATTGTCGCGGCATGTGATGGATTTAGACATGACACTGCGATAGGTAACAGCGCCTTGACCTGATCGATGGACAAGCTCCGTCTGGTTACGGAGCAATGTGACGGAAACATGCCATCTGCTATGGCAAAGCCAAAATAAGTTGCCATAATGATCAACCTTTCCGACAGTTTAACGACATGTCGAGGTCATTGGATTACAACTTAATTATATCATATAGTCCATCCACATACGGGACGTACTGCACTTTCAGTGTTACGGGGTGATATACCGCACCCTTTGGTGAATAATCGACAGCCGCAACCGGAACGAAGTTATCGGTCTCGTATGAGTACTCCATAATGGTAGCCGTATCCGGCACCGGCAACCACTTTCGGGCCACTTCTTCGGCCCATACATCCATTGCCTGTGCAGCCTCTGACCGATACTGCTGGTCAATGGCTTCGCGCCGGGCTTTCTCTTCTTCAGCGCAAATGGGGCAATCTGCACCGTTTTTGTGCTTGCAAACGTATGGGCCAGCACTCGCCCGTCCACCATGTATCCATCCCATGTTTCAATCTCCTTATTTGAAAGTTAAAAAAACAAACAACCATCAAAGATGACTGGTTGTTTGTTTTAAAATTTAACCAATTTCCTCATGTCGGGGTAAGGTCCGATTTTTGCCGGATCGGGAACCGGTTTGGGTTAGTCAGACTTTGTATATCGCCACTCCTCTACAGTGGCGTTTTGGACCCTCCTGACCAACTCGGAGTCTTTCGTCTCCGAATCGGCATTACACATATATGACGGGCATTTACCCGCCATCAGTATGTTTCCGCATTTAGGGCAACGCGGCGATACTTCCACTTTCGGAATTGAAAATACGTGCTTTTTCATATCATGATCTCCTTTAGTCTAAAATTTCCAAGAGTCTGCTTGGTCAGTCTTGATGATCGGCTTTGCTTGCAACAACAACAAAAAAAACACAACCATCAAAGATGAATGGTTGTGTTTTTGATCTATCATGATAATTTAAGTTTGACCATCTTGGTAACATTGTCACGGATGTTGGCTTGGCACTGTCTGATCTCATCCGGTGTCATGAGATGCGACCGTGTTCTGATTAGAAACATATTGAGCTTTACGATTATCTGTAGGATCGGAAGCATGACCTGGTTCATTCGTCATCCTCCATAACCTCGGCTCGCATGGTGGCCAAAGCGTCTTCGACATCCGTGAAATCCTGCCATTCGGATTTCGTGATAGTTGATTTCGTGAACGGTATCCATCCGATATTATTGATGTTTACGATATCGAATTTCGTGAATAAATTGTCTATAATTTCGTGAAAGGACTGACAGGCCGTGTCGGTTCCGGTCAAGAGTTCGGGTTCCAGGGTGATGGTGATGGCGCGTTCAGCGT
>DJVN01000092.1:4349-4811 GCA_002441205.1 Syntrophaceae bacterium UBA6255
CGGCCTTCGAGAAGTTCCGGGGATGCAGACAAGATGTGCTGCTTTATTGCTTTGGAGTAAAGATCCTGAGCGTCAACATACCTATTATATGATACATAGGTGAATGGAGAGATCCAGCCGATCCATCGATTGATACCCAAGATGATATCATTATTGACGTCCATGATCTCGGATGCCTCCAGCATGAGCGTGAGATCTGAGTTGTTCTTGCTCATGAACGTTGAAAACGTTGCCATTTGGGATGCCTCTTCAATGATGAATAAGCAAAACCCGATGGTTCCGGCGATCATAAACCAGAGTTTTATACCGGTTTTAATTCGCTCGATCATAAAAATAGCCGGACTCATTATGGTTTCTGAGCCCGGCTCCCTGGGGTTTGTTATTTTACGACCTGAACGATGGTATATGATGGGCTACCGTTCCACTCCCGCTCTGACACGATGGCCTTGATTGTATCGCCGG
>DJVN01000205.1 GCA_002441205.1 Syntrophaceae bacterium UBA6255
CCCGTGAAGATATGGATAAATTCGGTCTGGAGAGCAATCGACGGGCTTATGAAGCCATCAAGGCCGGTAAATTTAAAGATGAGATTATTCCCATCAAAGCTTATAAATATAAGAAGGATAAAGACGGCAAACGCATCCGCACAGAATTCGTGTTCGATACTGATGACGGTGTGAGATGGCCTTCAGATCTTGCGTCTATGGGGAAAATGAAGTCTCCCTTCAAACAGGGTGGAAATTGCACTGCCGCCAACTCTTCGCAAATGACAGATGGCGCCGCCTTTTCGCTTGTTATGTCGGCGGATAAGGCAAAAGCTCTGGGCTTGAAGCCAATTGCTAAACTAGCGTACTATGCGGTAGCTGGCTGCAAACCGGAAGAAATGGGCGTCGGTCCAAGATACGCTATTCCCAAGGTTCTGAAACTGGCCGGTTTGACAACTAAGGATATTGATGTTTTCGAAATTAACGAAGCGTTTGCTTCACAGGCTCTTTATTCCATCAGAGAACTAGGAATTGAAGATCGTCTGAATGCGGGCGACATCAACCCCAATGGTGGCGCTATTGCTTTAGGTCATCCACTGGGATGTACAGGCGCCAAACTGACTGCTCAGTTGCTCCATGAAATGAAACGCCGCAACGCCAAACGAGGCATTGTCTCCATGTGTATCGGTGGTGGTATGGGAGCCGCCGCGATATTTGAAACGCTCTAAAGAGCAAATTGCCCCTTCTTAGCTTTTGTAAAAAAAAGCTATAACTCTTCTCTCAGTCCTCTGGCTATCATCTTAAAGATGATGGTCGGAGGACTGATCTTAAAATTATCTGAATATTTTCACCGATCAAACGAAACAAATATTAATTTAAATATTGTCAGATGAATTGTTGGCAATCAATAGATCCATGTGAAAACTTTTTTCCTTGAAATAAGAAATGCTTTAAGTTATATCACAACCCACTTGGGCGGTTAACTCAGCGGGAGAGTGCTACCTTCACACGGTAGAAGTCGCTGGTTCAATCCCAGCACCGCCTACCATGTAAAATCAAGGGATTATGGATATTTTCATAATCCCTTTTCTTCTATCCCCGGATATTTGATGTTGAAAAAAACGCATTCTTCTTTATCAAAAAAGCTTAATATTTTGTGAATTGTTAAATGCAATTTATGCTGCATTAATTTTTTGTGACAGGAAATTATGATATCCAATCAAAAAATATAGAAACCTTTAATTTTACAGTAAATATTTCATTGACATACAAAGTCAAATTTTTTATAATTTAAAAATGAATTGTCAATGTTTTATCAAAACGGCGACCTGCTTTGAATTATTGATCAAGTATATACTCATCATCCGATTGAGGAGATTTTTGTAATGCCCCCTGCGGACATGAGGCAAGAAAGAGTTGTGATAGAGACCGACCGCTATCGAGTGGAAGGAGATATAACGCTCCCCCAGGAAGGGTATCGGAGTAGGCTTTCCGACTATCTTAATCGTCGTGATCAGGAGTTTATAATTCTTGTCAATGTGGAGTTGTTGTCGCTCGACGGGTCAGGGCGTGATTGGCAAACCCCTGTTCTCATGTTGGCTAGGCAACATATACGGTTAGTTGTTCCAATCGATAATCGTGCCACATCAATCGAAAAAGATAATGAATAGTAATTTAATTTCTGGAATTTAATTACCTTATTGTCGTTAAAATTTCCTGCCAATTTTTGGGATAAATTATTCTTTGGTGAACGAAATTGTTCTTGTTATCTTTTTCATGAAAAGATATTCATTGCGGAAAGAACATCAAGGATTGAAAAGCGACTTTCATTGATGTTCGTAAAAAAAATTTATAAAAAAAATATATTTCATTAAGGAGCTTGAAATGAATGTCAGGGATTTGTTTGGTTTAAAAGGTAAAGTTTCCATAGTCACGGGCGGTGGAAGAGGCATCGGCAAGTTTATTGCCACTGGTTTGGCTGAAGCTGGATCCAATGTTGTCATTGCCTCGCGCAAACTGGAGAACTTGGAAAAAGAAGTTCAGGAATTGGAAAAGCTGGGCGTGAAGGCTCTGGCGGTCAAATGCGATCTGGCCATAAAAGATGACATAGACAAGCTTGTTAAAACCACCATGGATAAATTCGGAACGATAGATATCTTGGTGAACAATGCCGGACTCACCTGGGGCGCGCCTACACTGGAATATCCGCTGGATAAGTGGGAAAAGATATTTGACGTTAACGTCAAAGGTGTTTGGATTCTTTCTCAGCAGGTTGCCCGGATTATGAAGGAGAAGGGTGGGGGCAAGATGATTAATATTTCGTCCATTTACGGTTCACGTGGTTCCAATGAAGAAGAACATCCTGCCGTAGCGTACAATCCTTCAAAATTTGCCGTAGAGGGACTGACTAAAACCCTGGCGCTTAAATTAGCGCGATATAAAATTTATGTGAATTGCATTGCGCCGGGGTTTTTTAAAACGGATATGATGGGTCATTTATTCAAGCCGGAAATGAAGCAAATCCTCGATCTGACTGTTGCCGCCATTCCGCTCAGAATGTATGGCGAAGAGGATGATGTAAAAGGCTTGGCGGTATTTTTGGCGTCAAAAGCTTCCAACTATATAACAGGAGGAATTTTCCCGGTGGATGGAGGATTTTCGGCCCAGTGATATCTTAGTTAATTTTATAATAACCTGATGAGATATTAACCTTGAAAATTCCGCAATATGAAGCCATCAGCGAGGTTAAAAAAGTCTGCAAAGAATTGGGTCTTAGTGACCGGGCAAGAATTATAAAATCCCGAGCGTAAAGGCAAAGGAAGATTCCTTAATCATGAAAATTGTAAATATTTAAAAATGCCCATTGCTCTCGAAGATTTTCGTATGGGACTGGAGGTGACGCTGAAGCACGGGACTATGTTTGAAGATGCTAAAGTAAACAACAGTCGTCTGATTCCTGCCGGCATGATTGTCCTGGCGCACATGAAGGGAACCCTTGATAATTACGAGCGACTGGATGTGGCTGAGATTGAAGGAGCCTTGCTCAAGTCTGTTCTTTCAAAAAATCTCATCAATGCTCAGGCTGCCCTGAATAGGGTGATTTCGGCTCAGTTAAAGTAAATTTTGCCCGGTGAAAAGTTGAAAAGGAAAAATTTTTCAATTTTAGTTTTAGTTTTATTGTGCCTGTCGGCTTGTGCTCCCGTTTATACAATAAACCATTCGACGCCCGCATCGCCCCTTCGTTTGCCTGAAGATGGGGCCGCTCATTATTGGGCGCAAAATGAATGGTGGTATTATACCGGTCATTTGACCACAGAGGACAATCGGGAATTCGGATACGAATTAACCTTCTTCAAGAGAATTACCAACGAAGATAATGTTCCTGACTTTTTGATTTCCATTCCAGCTCATTGGTTGATGGATGTTGGCATGCTGGGACATTTTGCCGTAACCGATTTCCAAAACGAAAAATTTCAGGCGCAAGAAATAAATAATTTTTTCTTCAACAAATCCAAAGCGGATGAAAAAAAATATGACCTCATGATCGGTACATGGACTGCAAGAGAAGAAAACGGGAAACATATTCTATGCGCTGAGATGGAAGACTACAAAATTGAATTGGAATTGGAACCGTTAAAGCCGGCAGCTTTTCATGGACAAAACGGCATTGTCAATAAAGGAGCCAATCATGCCAATTACTACTACTCATTTACCAATATGAAAACGTCAGGGACTTTAACGGTTGAAGGTCAGCCTCTCAAGGTTAACGGAACATCATGGATGGATCATGAGTTTGGAACAATGAAACTTGTCTATCCTCAGTCAGGATGGGACTGGTTCAGTCTGCAGTTGGATAATCACTGCGAACTAATGATTTATTTTATTAGAAATGATCGTGACAAAATTATTGACACCGGCGGAGGAACTTTTGTATTGCCCGACGGCAAAACGGTTTGGCTGAAAAAAGACGATATTGATGTTAAAGCTTTAAGCACCTGGTACAGCGAAAAAACAGACTCAAATTATCCTGCCTCATGGGAGATAAAAGTTAAGTCCCTGAACTTAAAACTTCATGTCAATCCAATTCTTGCAGAACAAGAATTGGAACTGAAACCAATGCCATACTGGGAAGGAAGTGTCAGAATCAGCGGCACATATAAAAATTTACCTGTAGAGGGCAAGGGGTATGTTGAGTTGGTCGGATATAGTAAAAAATATCCCTTATCGTACATGTAGAACTTCACTGTTTCTTTTCAAAATATCATATGTTTTTTAAAGGCAAGAAGCTTTACAAGCTTATTGCCTTATGTTAGTAGTAAAAACTGAAAAACCATGAAGGAGAAGTACCATGTCCGGCCATTCCAAATGGAGCACCATTAAAAGAAAAAAAGGCGCGATAGACGCGAAGCGCGGAAAAATNNATGCCCAAGGACAACATCGAGCGCGCAATTAAAAAGGGCACTGGCGGCGACCAGGGCGCGGCTGCTTTTGAAGAAGTGACCTACGAGGGATATGGTCCCGGCGGCGCGGCTGTCTTGGTGGAAATCATGACTGACAATAAAAATAGAACGGTGGCGGAAATCAGACATATTTTTTCCAAGCACGGGGGCAATCTTGGTGAAAACGGCTGCGTGTCCTGGATTTTCGCGAAAAAAGGAAGCATCGTAATAGATAAAAAAGCGGTTGATGAAGATACTCTTATGGAGCTTGCCCTGGAGGCGGGGGCGGAAGATGTGAAAAGTGAAGACACTGAATATGAAGTCCTTACCGATCCCGCTTCCTTTGAAGTTGTCAAAAAGGCGCTGGATGAGAAAGGAATCAAACATTTGGAGGCGCGTATCAGCATGATTCCTTCCAATACAGTTAAACTGGAAGCCAGTAAAGCGGAATCGATGTTGAAGATGATGGAGAAACTCGAAGACAACGATGATGTTCAAAATGTTTATTCGAACTTCGATATTGATGAAGATGTTATGGAAAAACTGAGTTAAAAATCGTCAGGCCGCAGTTGTTGCTTTCATTCATTGGCTTGGTGGAATTTTATATCTTGTTACGGAAATAGAAAATTGCGAATTTTAGGGATTGATCCAGGCAGTCACGTTACAGGATTCGGTGTTATTGAAAAAAAGGGGAACTATCTTCGGTACGTT
>DJVN01000077.1 GCA_002441205.1 Syntrophaceae bacterium UBA6255
ACTTTATCGGTAATCTCCGCTTTCATTTCAACTGACCCGCGACGTGAACTGATTTCAACTTTATCACGGTTCCTGATACCGAGTTTTTTGGCGTCTTCCGGATGAATTTCCAATAGAGCTTCAGGGGCTTCGCGATCCAGAATACTTACACGCCGCGTCATGGTGCCTGTGTGGTAATGATAGTATATTCGTCCCGTTGTCAGCATAAAATTGAATTCCTCATCAGGCATTTCCGCCGGCGGCTTGAATTCGCAGGGCATAAATGTTCCCAGACCCTTGCTGAATTTATCCTTGTGAAGGAAAGGTGTGCCCGGATGTTCAACTGTCGGACATGGCCAGGGCAGGCCGTGGCCATGGCTTAATCTTTCATACGTTATGCCGCCGTAGGAAGGCGTCAGAGCGTTGATCTCTCTTAAGATCTCGGCGGGAGATTCATAATTCATCGGATAACCGGCAAGGTTGCTGATATCGCAAATGATTTGCCAGTCGGCNNTCCTGCACCACCAGAAAATCAAGATTGGAAAGAGCCTGTTCAATGTGCGAGCTATCCGGATCGCTCATCAGCGGATTTTCTCCCATAACATAAAGAGCTTTCAGTTCTCCTTTCTGAGCGGCGATCATCATATCGGTAATGGTCAGCCCCACCTTGTCGTCCAGCCCTTCAACTTTCCAGGCATCCTCAAATTTTTTCTTCACCGCCGCGTCAATAACCGGCTGATAAGCGCTGTAAACATTCGGAAGGCCACCCATATCGCAGGCACCCTGAACATTATTCTGACCGCGCAGCGGATTGACGCCAACGGAAGCACGACCCAAATGACCGGTCAGCATGGCCAGATTTGCGCAGGTTTTTACATTGTCCACACCGGTCGTATGCTGCGTGATGCCCATGGCATAGGCGATCATGGCCTTGTCCGCCTTGGCGTACATGCGCGCCGCTTTTTTCAAATCCACCGTGGATATGCCGGAAATTTTTTCTACAACCTTCGGCGGATATTTGCTGACAACTTCCTTCAATTGCTCAAAGTTTTCCGTCCTCGTCTCGACAAATCCCTTATCATAAAGATCTTCTTCAATAATGACATTCATCATACCGTTTAATACGGCCACATCCGTGCCGATATTCTGCCGCAGATGCAAATCGGCGAACTTTGCCAGCGGTATTTCACGCGGATCAATAATCAACAGTTGTGCGCCTCTTTGTTTGGCGTTGATAATGCGCGACCCGATTAAAGGATGCTGTTCCGTCGTATTTGAACCGGTCACGAGGAATAAATCAGCATCGTCGAAATCGTTTATCGAATTTGTCATGGCTCCGGAACCAAATGTCGCGGCCAGACCGACCACGGTTGAGCTGTGTCAAAGCCGGGCACAGTGATCAACATTGTTGGTTTTGAAAACCGCGCGTGCCATCTTCATAAAAAGATAATTCTCCTCATTCGTCACCTTTGCCGAACAGAGAAATCCCAGCGCACGCGGACCATAATTCTTTTTTGTATCCATTAACCTGCCGGCAACAAGTTTCAAGGCTTCTTCCCACGTTGTTTCGACAAGCTCTCCGTGTTTGCGCACCAACGGCATGGTCAGCCTTTCAGGAGAATGGATAAATTCATGAGCGTTCCAACCCTTCACGCACAACATGCCTTTATTCACCGGACTGGAAGGACTTGGCTCAACACCTACGACTCTGTCTCCTTCCGACAGAAGATAAAAACTGCACCCGCATCCGCAAAATGGACACACGTTTCTTGTCCTTTTCATGATCAGATTGCCTCCTTAATGTTTTCAATCTCGGGATAGGGAAAAACCGGTCCCTCAATGCAACAATACTTATCGCCGAAAGCGCAATGTCCGCATTTGCCGACACCGCATTTCATCATTCTTTCCAGAGACATGAAAATATGTTCCTTGGAAAACCCTAAATTAAGTAGTTTCTGCAGAACAAACTTATACATGATAGGCGGGCCGCACATCACGGCATACGTGTCCTGAGGATATAGGTCGGTACGGTCAAACAAGCCGGTTACAACTCCCACATACTGCTTCCAGATTCCCTCGTCGTCCCGATCTACGCTGTACAGATAATTAATATCATCGCGATCAAAAAAACTTAACAATTCGTATTTAAACAGAACATTATCGGGATTGTTTGTGCCGTACATCAGAATAATGTCGTCAAAATCTTTCCTTTTATCCAGAGAGTAAAGAAGAAGCGAGCGAAGGGGAGCAAGGCCCAATCCCCCGGCAATGAGAAGTAACTTTTTTCCTTTGAGTTGTTCAACAGGGAAGCCTCTTCCGTAAGGACCTCTGATATGGAAGGTGGAACCTTTGCCCATCTCAAAGAGAGCGTTTGTAACCTTCCCTGTGTTTCTAACACAAATTTCCAGAGTGTCAGGTCTGGTCGGAGGAGAAGATATACTGATGGGCGCTTCACCCTTTCCGAAAATGGAAACTTCTATAAACTGTCCCGGCTGATGCCCGAAACTCTCCCAGGTTGTTCCATCTTCCAGTTTCAACTGAAAGAGCCGGTGATCTTTTATCTGTGGCAAAGATCTAATAATCGAAACCGGTCGAAGCTGATAAATATTTCCGCAATCATCGCCCATAGCTATACCTCCTTCATCATGTTGATTCCTGATATGTTAATCCGGTAAAAGCAAATTTAATACCAAAAGGTTAATTACCTGATATAATAGCGCTATTGGTAATAATCACTAACTTGTTATCAATTAGCGGGGCAAGACACCCCTAATTCGGGGATATATTACCCTTCTTTATGTATTGCGCTGAGTTGTGTGAACGATGATCAAGCATTCAAAAATTTATTTATCAGAAGTCAGGGATAACAAAAAAAAATTATTAAAACAGCACTGTCAACATTAAAAGCCTCTGTTCTTGTTGCCCGAATAATTTATAATAACACGCACTGCCATGCGGCATTGTTCAAATTACAAATTGCGACTAGAGCTTCGCAAACAAAAAAACTTCGGCGTGCCCTTTGAATTTACAATAAAAATAAAGTCTGGGATCCATCATATTTTCGCGCCATGAAATGCTCTTTGTGATGGCATATTCATTGCTTGAGTATAATGAATTTTTATTAACGAATTTAAAAAACCTTCATCGAATTCAATGATGAGGTTAAATAAAGTGTCATTAATCAAATTCAGCCTTTTGAAAGGTGGGGGAGGAAGAAAATTTATGTCAAATGAAAATCT
>DJVN01000110.1 GCA_002441205.1 Syntrophaceae bacterium UBA6255
CCATGCAGCTGATGGATTTTCTGGAAAACGGAAACATCAAGAACTCGGTCAATTTCCCGGAATGTGCTCTGGAGAGATCGGGTAAGGTCAGAATCACCATTTCGAACAAGAACGAGCCCGGCATGATTGAAAAGATCACTGGTCTGCTGGCGGAAAATAAACTGAACATCACCAATATGATTAACAAAAGCAAAGGCAATATAGCCTATAACATCATCGTAGTGGAAGGCGATGTTCACCAGGGCCTGGTAAAGAAAATTCAGGCCATCAATGGGGTTGTGGCTGTAAGAGTGCTTTAAGAAAAAAACCGATATAATGAATCTCCGCCCCGCAAGCAGGACGGAATGGTCGAGTTCAAACAAATGTTTGGGGCTCATAAAAATATCTTGACATTAAATTATAAATAAAGTATGAACATACATCCGTTTTTTTTGAAGTTTTCATTTTCCCCGCAGGAACGTTTATCTTGTTGAAATTGTATCGTGGTGATGGATTTAAAGTTACGTTCTAATGATTAGTGATTCTATTATTAATTTAATACGTTTTTTATGAAGGAGTGTAGTATGAAAAAGATTGTAGCCTGCGTGACCGTGTCCTTGTTTTTTGTCATGATTCCCCTGATGTCTTCAGCCAAGAAGCCATTGACGGAAAATGAAATGGATGCCACAACGGCGCAAGAAGGCGTCAGTATCAACTTCGGCGGCGCCGCCTATACGACCTCTCACTTTGTAGTCGGTTTTGATCCGCCTGATATTCAATCATGGGGCGAGGCAGACGGTTGTTCCACTTGTGGTGGCTACACGTCCTCCGGCTGGGTTGGAATGAGGGACATGACCATGGATGCCTCTGCCAATATCATTCTCTACAACACCATGAAGATTGATGTCGGCACCAGTGGCGGCGTAACAAAGACATTCATCAACCCGGGATCTATTTTAGCACATCCCGTAGGAACGAATGCTACTGTGGCAATGGGTACGGGCCCGACACTTAGCGGTACGCAAGTATTAGGCAGAATTTATAATGATAAATTTGCGGTGGCAGTGAACCCCTTGGGAACCGGTTACATGGCCATTAGTAATCACTCAGCAACAGGACAAGAAGGTATTGAAATTGGATTTGGCAGTTATTATCCCATTAGTACTGGAACGGGAGCCGCCTGGGGCGCCTACTATCCAAGCACCTATGGTATGGTCGTCTCCATCCCGAATTCCCGCATCGATAATTCATGGGGTGATATGGACGGAGACCAAAGCGGAGCGACGACCTACACGAATGCCGGTTATTTCGGAGCGAAAGATTTCTATACGGGTACCGGAACGGAAGGCGCCAGCGGTACCGGTTTTTACGCGCTTGTTTCCGGTACCATGACCATTGATGTGGGCTCGGATGGTGGCGGAAAGACAGCGGTTGTTATCGGCTTGCCGACGGTCACGCTTTTGCGGGATATGTATGGCCAACAAAATTGTTTTGTTTCTCCGTTGGTGTTTGCCACGGATAGAGAACTAAATACCAATGTGCAATCGCTGGGCACCTTGTATACCGGAGGCGTCTCCATGAGTCCATCCGGCTCGCTTGTTATTTCAGCCCATAATTAACGGTTTTTCAACATAATGTTTAAAAAAACCATGTGTCGTTGGAATAGGACACATGGTTTTTTTATTCTATGAAATATGTTTTGACATAAAATATGACTTGGCCTATATTTAAACCAATTTGAGTGTTCACGTGATATTAAAAGTTAAAATGATCTAACGGGTTAGGTTAAACTAAAAATATTTTATCATGAGGATTTTGCATATGAAAAATAAAAAAATATTCCTGGGTCTGTGTTTGCTCATGATTTTATGTGTTGGATTTCAATCAGAGGCCGCAAGCAAACCCGCCCCGGACGAGCTGAATAGTTTTACTTTTTATTACGATAATGGAACAAAAATTAATTTTGCTGACATCAGGGAGCAGTTTATTAATTGCATTTATCCGCCAAAAGCAACAAGAAACGAATACGAAACAAAACAGGATTTTGACGAAAGACAAAGGAAATATCCCTGCACCGCATGCAATTGCGAAAATTTCACGTCGTTAAAAGATATTTATTTCATGATTCCCGTAGCATCGATGAAATATGACGCTGATAAATTTAAATTTACCATAGAAGCCGGTGCAGGATACAGAATATTTGCTTCAAGAACGAGAATGGAACCCGTGAATATTCTCGAAACAACGAACGACAATACAAAGCTACATGCAGAGGTTCAAGCTTTTATGGGAGTCAATCCATCCGACAGAATGGATTATGCAAATAGATTTGCCGACTCTCCCTATCAATTCAAAATAACATCCGCTGAATCGTTTTCAAGGGCATTTTTCACCAGCGCCCTATTATCGACCAAACACGATGATATTGGTTCTCCTCACGAAGTCATGTCTTCCATAACATTTGAAGCTGATTCTCCGATTGAGCAAGCCCGACGATTAAAAACCATGGAAGACAAGCTGGTGTTTATGATCAAGGGAGACATGATTTACGAGCTCGCCAAAAGCATCAGTGATTTAACAAGAATAAAAAATGCCTTTTATATCAATAAAATTATTCTGTTTAATCTGGAAACGAAAGAGGCTATCATTTCGGCAACGCCGTAAATTTACGCCGATTTTAAAAAATAATCATTTCTTACCACACGCGGATATTTCAGTGCCCCTATAGTGCCCTTTAGGGTATACAGGGTATTTGTTTCTGAAACTTGGGTCTCATTAAAAAGTTATCATAAGGTGTTTTTGTTTATGAAGCAAAGATATACTTATCCAGTTATCGTATTCCTGATAGTTTTTTCCTGTGCCGCCTTCGGACGGATTGCAGGCAATGATTTTATTCCTTCCACCGACGATAGCATGTACATTACAGAAAACAATTATGTTCAATCGGGATTTAATCAGGAAAGCATCACGTGGGCTTTTACGACCACTTATTTTGGTTACTGGCATCCGTTGAATTTGATCTCTCACATGCTGGACTGGAAACTTTTCGGAGCAAAAGCGTCCGGTCATCACCTTGTCAGCATGTTTTTGCATATCGGCGCCGTTATCTTCTTATTTCTCTTTCTCAGTAAAACAACGGGCGATATCTGGCTTTCAGCTTTTGCCTCGGCCTTCTTCGCTCTTCATCCTCTGAGGGTGGAATCGGTCGCGTATGCCGGCGAACGAAAAGATGTTTTAAGCATGTTCTTCGGCATGGCAAGTTTCCTAGCCTATGCTTCCTACACCGAAAGTTTCAAGCTTTCACGATATTTTCTGTGTCTGGCATTATTCATACTGGCCCTGATGTCCAAACCCATGCTGATTACGCTGCCATTTTTACTGATGCTGCTGGATTACTGGCCTCTGAAACGCTGGCAGAAAAAGGCTACGGAACAGGATTTTAAGTCAAAGAGCAAGCTTATTATGGAAAAAGTGCCTTTTATTTTACTCTCTCTGACCCTCTGCATTATCACCTTGAAAGCACATAAAAATTTTGTATCGTTTGATACGTTACCTTTTCTCAAACGCGTTGCCAACGCCATAGTATCTTATGCAACCTATCCTGTTAAAACCCTCTGGCCTTTTAATCTTGCCATATATTATCCTTTTGAGTATTCTCTTCCCGTAGCCACCGTTTTAATTTCCGGTGTTATCCTTATTTTAATCACGATAGCCGCCATCTATTACATGAAATCTATGCCTTACTTATTCGTCGGCTGGTTTTGGTATCTTGGAACACTGATTCCTGTTATAGGACTTATCACTCTCGGCACACTGGCGATGGCCGACCGCTACACCTATCTTCCTTCTGCAGGTCTTGCTATTATAATGGTTTGGGGAATATCGCAGTTTGTCAAGGATACGGATATACGCAAAAAGCTGTTATTTCCGGGAGGGATCGTTGTGATGATCATTATGACGGTTTTGACATGGCATCAATGCGGCTACTGGAAAAATGGCATCTCCCTTTGGGGTCATGCTTTACAAGCGACAAAAGACAACGCCTTTGCAAATAACAATCTCGGCGTCTCTCTTGTCATGGAGGGAAAAATTGAAGAGGCCATTGGTCATTACAGCAGGGCCATCCGCCTTTCACCGTCTGATGGCCAGCACTATAATAACAGGGGGAATGCCTATGTGAAGCTGGAACAGTATCAACGGGCGATAGAGGACTACGATCAGGCCA
>DJVN01000052.1:0-37440 GCA_002441205.1 Syntrophaceae bacterium UBA6255
TTATTTATGAAACACTACACTAGTTGTAATGGAGCCTTTTAAAAATCTTGACGGGGATCATCGTGATAGGACAATAGATCTTATCCGTAAAATGGCAACAGTTGATAATTATAAATCAGACAATATTAAATATCGTTTACAAGGGTATACGTATGGTGAAATACGCCCCAAACCTCATCGCTTCTTTTTTTTCCAAAAATGCGGCAAAAATTTAATTTTTTTTAGTTATGTTTTGAAGAAGACAAATTCCTTAAGCGATAGTTTTTATAAAAAACTAAACAAGGACAAAGAAAAATATGAAAAAGAATTCGAAAAGTTCATTGAAAGAAATAGAGAAAATATTTAGTGAAGAGCCTTCTGTAAACCAAAAAGCTTGGGGGATTATTAATGATTTTTACCATTTCATTCTTTCACGTATGGAAGAGGAAGGTATTAATAAAGCGGATTTAGCTAAAAGACTGGGTAGATCACGATCAGCTATCTCTCAGATGTTCAGTAAGAATCCAAATTTAACAATAAAGAAGATGGTTGAAATTGCCGACTCTATAGGTTTAGATTTGGTCATTATACCAAATGAACTTAAAAAAGAGATTGGTAAAGTTCAAAAAGTATATGTCGTTGTAAATGGTAATCCCTCTAGTTATAGACAACAACAATTCAATCGTGATTATACTACTACATTCTCACATGAAATGCCTGAAATAGTCGCACAATGTAGTACCGTTTCTAAATATAAAGAAGAACATCTTCATTAAGGCTGAAAGTTTATGGATAAGGTTGATACAGAAAAAATAGAATATAAGATAGATTCAATAAACATTATAAGCCATACCCAGAAAGATTTTTCTGAGTATGGCTTGAAATCTTCTGATATCAAAAGTGGAAAATGTCAGCTTCGCTTGGGCCTTGTAATCGATAGTGATAAATCTTGTATTACTATTCCTATGAAAATAACAGTTTCCGTAGAACATGAAAACAAAAAGCATGAATTGTTTAGTACGGAAGCAGAATACACATATAGAATAAAAAAAATGAAGTCACTATTTATAGCAAATGAAGCTGATAAATATGACATACCTGATGAATTTATACGAACACTTATCGGCACGGCCCTCAGTGGAATGCGAGGTATAATGGTTGCTTCAACTACCATTCCTGAATATAAAAAAATTTTATTGCCTCTTATTGGAACCTCAGAATTGCTTGAAGAAATGAAGAAGAAACAATCAGAGGAATCATCAACTACCAAGTCCTCATCAAACTAGTCATAACGATTTCATCTTAAAAAAATTTTACTGCGTAAGTAGCATGCATTGGCAACAAATAAGCAATGTCATCTATTGTAACACTATAAAAATACAAATTCCTTTCGTAAGTTGCCCTTTCATGCCATCAAAAATCACAAATCTATTGACTTTGGAGCAATCGACCCCATCGTTTCCTGATGTCCCAATTTGTCCCAAAATTGGAAATAGTTGTCCTTGAAGATTTTCTCTTTTAGGTGATTAAAAGACTGATGGTCAAAAATTTTTTACTTTGGTCATCAATGATTTCCAAGGCATTGATTATTTTTGTCTTTCTCAACAAGGTAAGTGGCTTAATTCTTGAATGTCACAGACGACTGGTCAATAAGTAAAAAGATATTGACTGAAGCTTTTTTCTATATTATGAATCACAGTCATTTTTTGTATCAAAATTAAGGAGACGAAATAAATGATAGAAGTCAGATGGCATGGACGCGGCGGTCAGGGAGCGGTAACGTCGGTGGAATTGCTGGCTGTGTCGGCAATTGCCGCCGGAAAATACGCTCAGGGATTTCCCAGTTTCGGTCCGGAAAGACGAGGAGCGCCCGTTGCCGCCTTCACCCGCATTGCCGATAAAAAAATCAATGTCCGTTCAGGAATATATAAACCTGATGTGGTTTTGGTACTGGATTCCAGCTTGATAGGTCTGGTGAATGTTACCGAAGGATTAAAACCTGATGGCAAGTTAATTGTTAACACGCATAAAACACCGGAGGAAATCCGGAAAGCGCTAAATTATAAGGGAACGTTAGCTATCGTAGACGGCACAGGCATTGCACGCAAGGAAATGGGCGTGCCCATTGCCAATACCACGATGATCGGCGCGTTGTTGAAAGTCATCGACGTCATGGAACTCGACGCCATGAAAGAATCTATAGAGCACCGTTTCGGCAGAATCGCTCAGAAGAATCTCAACGCGATGAAGCGGGCTTACGACGAAATAAAAATATACAATTAAGGGGTAGATTTCAATGGCATTAAAAACATGGAAGGAGCTTCCAATAGGCTGTGTTGTTTCCGATCCGGGAAGCGCCGCTGAATATCATACGGGAAGCTGGCGATCTCAAAGACCCATCTGGGATAACGCAAAGTGCATCAAGTGCGGCATTTGTTATGTTTATTGTCCGGAAGGTTGCGTTCAGCAGACTGAAGACGGTTTCTTTCAGGCAGATTTGGATTATTGCAAGGGTTGCGGAATTTGCGCGCATGAATGCTGGCCCCGTGCGATAAAGATGGTAGAGGAGGAATGACATGGGTAAACGTGTTGGAATGGAAGTGGCAATTGCCGTGGCGGAAGCCGTGGGACTTTGCAACATCGACATGGCGGCCGTTTATCCTATTACGCCCCAGTCGCACATCGCGGAACATCTTTCCGATCTGGTGGCCAATGGTGAAATCGACGCGGAATTTGTAACCGTTGAATCGGAGCATTCGGCGATGAGCGCGGTGATCGGCGCATCCGGAGCGGGCGCCCGTGCTTTTACGGCGACAAGCTCTCAGGGCTTGATGCTGATGCACGAACTTCTGCCGATTGCGTCGGCCATGCGGTTGCCGATTTGCATGGCCATCGCCAACCGGGCGGTTTCCGGTCCCCTGAACATATTAAATGATCACACCGATATCATGCCCCAGCGCGATTGCGGTTGGATTTCTCTTTTTGTGGAAAACGGCCAGGAGGCGATTGATCTGTCTATCCAGGCGTTTAAAATTGCCGAGCATAAAGATGTCATGTTGCCTGTCTGCGTCAATATCGACGGCTTTCAGTTAACGCACATGGTGGAACCCTTTGAAATGCCGTCTAAAGAAGAGGTGGATAAGTTTCTTCCGCCTTTTGTGCCGCATGCGACATTGCATCCCGCAAAACCCGTTACGATGGGCGCTTTTGCCATGTCGGATTATTTTACAGAAATCATGAAGGCAAAGGATGAGGCCCTGAAAAGCTCCAAGAAAGTCATTTTGGACGTCTGGGATGAGTGGGCAAAACTGTTCGGCCGATCCTACAAGCCGGTGGAAACCTACAAAGCCGACGATGCGGACGTTCTAATGCTGACGATGGGTTCGATGGGTGAAACGGCGCAAATGGCCATTGACGAGCTGCGCGCCAAAGGCGTCAAGGCCGGTTTGGTCAAACTGAGAATGTGGCGTCCCTTCCCGTTTGCAGAAATTAAAGCCGCAATCAAAAACGCGAAAAAACTGATTGTGACTGACCGCGCCATTACGTTTGGAGGCCCCGGCGGTCCCGTGTTTGCGGAAATCAAATCCGCCATGTATGCTGAAGCTCAGCGCCCTTTAATTTACAATTATATTTACGGATTGGGCGGACGCGATATTCCCGTCGGTGATTTTATAGGAATGTTTGAAAAAGTTATGGGAGATACAGCCAATAAACTGGCAGACATCTATGAATTTTGGGGAGTGAGAGAATAATGAGTATAGTAGAAAATTTTGATTTATTTGCTCCGCGTCTGATTAATAAAAAGGAATTGCTATCTTCCGGTCACCGCGCCTGTTCCGGTTGCGCCGAAGTTCTGGCCGTAAGGTTGATGTGCAAGGCGCTCGGCGAAAATACGGTTATCGCTTCGGCGACCGGTTGTATGGAGATCATTTCCAGTATGTTTCCTACAACGGCCTGGCGCGTGCCTTGGATTCACGTCGCTTTTGAAAATACAGCGGCCGTGGCATCGGGTGTGGAAGCCGGTCTCAAGGCGTTGCGTAGAAAGGGAAAGATTGACGACCGCTACGTTAAAGTGGTCGGCATGGCCGGCGACGGCGGTACAATGGATATCGGCATGCAGGCGCTTTCCGGGGCGATGGAACGCGGCCACGACATGATGTTTGTCTGTTTCGATAATGAAGCTTACATGAACACCGGCATTCAGCGTTCCAGCGGCACACCAATGGGCGCGTCCACCACGACGGCTCCCGCCGGGAAAGTCAGTTCCGGTCAAAAAACCTGGAAAAAGAACATGCCTGAAATTATGGTGGCCCACGAGATACCCTATGTAGCTACAATTTGTCCGAGCTATCCGCTGGATTTCATCCGTAAGATTGAAAAGGCGAAAAGCATCAAGGGACCTTCCTATATCCATTGTTTCTCCATGTGTCCTACCGGTTGGCGTTCCCCTTCCCATACGGCCATATCCATGGGACGTCTGGCGGTGGAAACAGGCGTATTTCCTTTGTTTGAAGTGGAACACGGCCATTACCGGGTTTCTCCGGATATGCCGAAAAAACTCAGGCCCATCAGAGATTATTTCAAATCGCAGGGTCGTTTCCGCCATCTGAAAGATGATGAGATAGATAACATCCAGGAGCGAGTCAAAATAGAGTATAAAAAGCTAATCGAAAAAGCTAAATATTTAAAAACAGGCAATTAAGAGGGAAGCCCCCAGAAGAATACCGAGGTGAAAAAAGAATGACTAAAGCCATGAGTGTTGCAGCAAAAACAAAACAAATCGTGAAAAAACACGGCAACGATAAGAGCGGTATGATTGCCGTATTGCAGGATATTCAGGAGACTTTCAATTACCTGCCGAAAGAAGCGTTAAAAGCGGCGGCCAAAGCGATGAAAGTGCCTTTCAGCCGGGTGTATGAAGCAGCCACTTTTTATACGGCTTTCAGCTTGAAACCGCGCGGTAAAAATATAGTCAAGATCTGCCTGGGAACAGCCTGCCATGTCCGCGGCGCTTCTGCTCTGCAGGATAAATTCGAGCGCACGCTGGGTATCAAACCGGGTGAGACTACCGAGGATAATAAATTTTCGCTGGAAACCGTCAACTGTGTCGGCGCCTGCGCGCTGGGACCGGTTGTGGTCATTAATACCGATTATCACGGACAGGTAACGATGAAGAAGATAGACAAGATGATAGATAATATCAACAAAGAGGGGGCACGGTAATGGAAGAAAATCAGAATGTTCAAGCCCACCAGGTTATAGAAGAGACAAGATTAAAGTATGATCCCAAGAAAAATGTGATTACGGTCTGCGCCGGCACAGGATGCCGCGCTTACGGCAGTCTCAAGGTCAAAGAAGCGCTTGAGGCCGAATTGAAGAAACAGAATATGAAGGTGGACGTCGTGGCGACCGGTTGCCTGGGCTTTTGCGAAAAAGGGCCCATGGCCGTCATCCATCCCCATAAATATTTTTATCAGTCCGTGAAAGTGGAAGATGTTCCGGAAATCGTTTCCAAGACCGTCGCCAAGGGTGAAGTGATCAGCCGACTGTTCTACCGTCATCCCGAAACACAGAAGACGCTTTTCCGAGAGGAAGACCTGCCTTTTTACAAAAAGCAGTTGCGCGTTGTGTTTGGCAAGAACGGCATGATTGATCCGACAAAAATTGACGATTATCTGGGTATTGAAGGCTACCAGGCGCTGGCTAAGGTTCTTTCGGAGATGACCCCGGAGCAGGTTATCAATGAAGTCAAAAAAGCCGGTTTGCGTGGTCGTGGAGGCGGCGGATTCCACGCGGCCGTCAAGTGGGAAGGCGTGCGCAAGGCGCACGGAGAACCCAAGTATGTCATTGCCAACGGCGATGAGGGCGATCCCGGCGCTTACATGGACAGAAGCCTTATGGAAGGCAATCCCCACAGCATTATTGAAGGCATGATTATCGGCGCTTATGCTGTCGGCTCCAGCGAAGGTTATCTTTATGTGAGAAACGAATACCCGCTGGCGGTGACGCATCTGACCAAGGCAATTGAAGCCGCAAGAGAGAATGGCCTTTTAGGGAAAAATATTCTGGGCACGGATTTTTCGTTTGATCTCAAGATTAACAAAGGGGCTGGAGCATTCGTCTGCGGTGAATCATCGGCACTCTTTGCTTCAATCGAAGGCCGCGCCGGTGAACCGCGCGCCAAATATGTTCACGCCGTGGAAAAAGGCCTTTATGACAAACCCACCGTTCTCAACAACGTGGAAACATGGGCCAATGTTCCATTGATCATTAATAAAGGAGCGGACTGGTATGCCTCCATCGGTACCGAAGGCTCCAAGGGAACAAAGATCTTCTCGCTGGTCGGCAAGATTAACAACACCGGCTTGATTGAAGTTCCGATGGGAACAACCCTCTATGAAATTATTTATGACATGGGCGGCGGTATCCCCAAGGGACGCAAATTCAAGGCAGTGCAAACAGGCGGTCCTTCCGGCGGATGCATTCCGGAAAGTCTGTTGGACATCCCGGTTGATTTCGACAAGCTCTACGAAGTCGGTTCCATGATGGGTTCCGGCGGCATGATTGTCATGGACGACACCTCCTGTATGGTGGACGTCGCCAGATATTTTACCACCTTTTTGGAAGAAGAATCCTGCGGCAAGTGCGTTCCCTGCCGGGAAGGCGTTCGCCGGATGAAGCAAATTCTTGACGATATCTGCGCGGGCAAAGGACAGGAAGGCGATATCGAACTTTTGGAGAAAATTGCCACCGGCGTGGCGGACGGTTCGCTTTGCGCGCTGGGCGGCAGTGCTCCCAATCCGGTACTCAGCACGATCAAATATTTCCGGAATGAGTATGAAGCCCACATTAAAGAACACCGCTGTCCGGCCGGTGTCTGCAAGGCGCTGATTACCTATAGCATCGATACGGAAAAATGTACCGGCTGCGGCGCGTGTATCAAGGTATGTCCAGTTCAGGCCATTACCGGCGAAAAGAAGAAGGCTCATGTTATTGATAACAATAAATGCACCCGTTGCGGCGCCTGTATCGAAAGCTGCAAATTTGAATCCATTATTGTGAAATAGAGGTAGGATAAATCATGGTAAATTTTACTGTTGACGGAAAAAATGTATCGGCGCCGAAAGGAACGATGCTGCTGGAGGCTATCCGCGGCGCGGGCATCTCGATTCCCACGCTCTGCGCGCATGAGGCTGTCAGCCGCTCCGGCGCCTGCCGCTTGTGTGTTGTGGAAATTAAAAAAGGAAACAGAACCCGAATTGTCACCTCCTGTCTCTATGCGGCTGAAGAAGGATTGATCGTGAATACGAAAAGCGACCGTGTGCTGAATGTACGGCGTCTCGTGATGGAACTGCTTTTGGCGCGCTGTCCTGAATCTGATGTTATTCAAAACATGGCCAAAGAACTTGGCGTGGAACCGCAGACCCGGTTTGTGGTCGATACCGACAAGGGCAAATGTATCTTATGCCGTTCCTGCGTGCGTGTTTGCGAAGAAATCGTCGGCGTGAGCGCCATCGGTCTTTTTGCCCGTGGTCCCCGGAAAACCGTCGGTACGCCCTATAACGAAAAGTCGGATGTTTGCATCGGCTGCGGCGCCTGTGTCTATGTCTGTCCCACCGGTCACATTGAAATGACCTCGACCGGAGATAAACGCAAAATCTGGGGACGCACCTTCAAGATGCAGGCCTGCTCCAAATGCGGCAAATTCTTCGCTCCCGTGGATCAGTTGAAATTCATCAGCAAAAAAACCGGTACACCGCTCAGCGACCTGACGGTTTGCACCGAATGCCGATAATTTAACTTAATAAAATAAAAAAGATTTCAACTTAAAGATAGGTTCCGCATTCATATTGAGAAGATGGGACCTATTTTATTTTTGGAACAAATAACCCACACTACGGCTTAATAAAGAATTTTCTCCTGGCCAGTTTTTCTTTTGAGGATTTCAGTTTCCATAAATTTCAAAATATCGGGCTTCAATGTGTTCGGTTTAATTTTCTTGACAGGTATATACCATCTTCATATACTTAATATCATCTCGCTTTCGCAACGGCGTAAATCTCAGGTGCTATGGTATTCTCCGCTGTGCAGGATTGTTCCCAAGTCCGATTAATCGGATTTGGGTTATTCGTTTTTTTAATTTGAGTCTCACTATAAATTTAAAACTATACTACTGAAAAAGGGTGGCGTTTTATGTGGAAGGATAAGGTTGTTTCTCCGAAGGACATACTTTCTAAAATTGAACCGGGTATGACAATTTTTCTGGGTACGGGCATGGCGGAACCGCGGACACTGGTAAAAAATCTCATGGCTTCAGAAGAACCAAACCTGCAGGATTTGGAATTAATTCAGTTGGTGAGTATAGGAGACACCATCCCTATCGATGAAAGATATTCGCGAAAATTTCGTCTCAGGACGTTTTTCTCCGGATGGATTGCTTCAGAAGCGATCAGCGCGGGCAGGATTGATCTGATTCCCAGCAGATTTTCCAAAATACCTCAATTGTTTAAAACAGGCGCGATTCATATTGATGCGGCTTTTATCCAAATTTCAAAGCCCGATGAAAACGGTTACGCGTGCCTGGTCGGTGTAGATGTGGAAAGGCAGGCAATGGAAACCGCGCATCTTGTTGTTGGAGAAATTAATGCTAAAGCGCCTCGTATTATGGGTGACACGCTTGTTCACGTGGATGAATTCAACTATTTTGTCGAATCAACGGAAACGCCACTTTATATTCCTCGCTGGCCCGTGGAGGATATTTTTCTAAAAATCGCCTCCAATATCGCGGCTGTAGTGGAAGACGGGAGCTGTATTTCTCTCGGTATCGGGCCTCTCTATGAAGCGCTGGCTGTTCAGTTACAAACTAAAAAGAATCTGGGCATCCATTCACCCTTTTTCACCGATTCAATAATGGATCTTGTCAAAAGTGGCGCTGTGAGCAACAGATACAAAGGCATTTTTCGGGGCAAATGCGCGGCTTCTTATCTGTTGGGAAGTGAAGAATTGATGCGCTGGCTGGATAATAATCCGCTGGTGGAGTTTCAGCCGGAAGATGTAATTACAGATCCAAAAATAATCAGCAGTAATGACCGGATGATGGCCATTCTTCCGGCCAGAAAAATTGATTTAACGGGTAATGTTGCTCTGCATGCCGGAAAAGGTAATGTTACCGCCGGTCCGGGGAACGTTCAGGAACTATTTATCGGAGCCCAGCTCTCCCAAAACGGCCGCACAATTTTTGGCCTGCCCAGCCGCAACCTCAAAGGTATGCCCAATATTGTTCTTTCGGTTGACAATCTGCCCTTCCAGTTTACCAACCGTGAATCAATGGATCTGGTCGCCACGGAATATGGCACGGCTTATCTCATGGGCAAGACCATGCGTGAGCGTGCGCAGGAATTGATTGATATTGCGCATCCCGATGACCGGGCTGAACTTGTCCGGCAGGCTAAAGAAGCAAAACTGCTTTATGCCGATCAGATCTATTTTCCAGAATCAGGACACCTTTATCCATCGAAATTAATCAACACCCATGAATTTAAAGGTGGACTGAAGGTTCTTTTCCGGCCTATTAAACCTTCTGATGAAGAGAAGATGCGCGATTTGTTCTACCGTTTTTCGGATCAGGCTGTTTACTCCCGTTATTTTACCTCCATCAAAACCATGCCGCATAAAAAGATGCAGGAATACGTCAACGTGAATTACCGTTCGGCGCTTTCGCTGGTTGGTATTGTCGAGATTGCCGGTACGGAAAAAATTATTGCCGAGGCTCGTTATGTCCGGATCAAGCAGGATTCTTTCGCTGATGTGGCGTTCGTTGTCGATGAGGCTTATCAGAGCAAGGGGATTGCTTCATATCTTTTTGAATTGCTGATTCGTGCGGCCCGTGAAGAAGGTATTAAAGGATTTACCGCCGATGTTCTGGCGACCAATAAATCCATGCTGAAGGTTTTTGAAAAAGCGCCTTTTCCCGTGCAGACAGTCCTGTCCCGCGGCATCTATGAATTGACGATTCCCTTCTCTTCCGAGATGGTTTTAAAATCTTAATAAATGCCATCGGAAAAAGAACAATTGTCGCTCAAAAATACTTCAAAAGATAACGCTCCAGGCGGTTCAGTCCCTCTTTAATATTTTCCAGAGAGTTGGCATAAGAGAAACGCAAAAAACCTTCACCGCCGCTGCCAAAATCAATGCCCGGTGAGACACCTACCTTTACCTCTTCGGTAATGCGAAAAGCTTCTTTATAAGAATCTTTGCAAAAGCGACGGGCGTCGGCAAAAACATAGAAAGCCCCGGTCGGTTCGACATGGATGACGAACCCCATGTCTCTCAAACGTGACAGCATGTAACGACGGCGCTCGTCATAAATTGTTATCATCTTGGCCACATCTTTCTTGGCTTTGGTCAAAGCGGCAATGCCCGCCCACTGAATATAGTTGTTGGCGGAAATCATGAAATTCTGATGAATCCGTTGCATGACGTTGGAAAACTCTTTGGGGAAGATGCAGTATCCCAGGCGCCAGCCGGTCATTGCGTAGAGCTTGGAAAAACCGTTGATGACAAAAGCCTTGTTCGTGAATTCCAGAATAGAGTGGGCACGGCCTTGATAGACCAGGCCATGATAAATTTCGTCCGAGATAATATACTGGCGGTGAAATTGCGCGACATTCTGTAATTGGTCTTTGGTCATGACAATGCCGGTGGGATTGGAAGGCGAATTGATCAGAATCGCTTTCGTTCGGGGTGAAAGCTTCTTTTTAATGTCCTTCGGACGGTACTGAAAACCTTCTTCCGGAAACGTTTTCACTTCCTTGACTTTGCCGCCGGTCGCGAGAATAAAGTTCTGATAACAGGGATAGCGCGGATTGGAAATGATTACCTCGTCCCCGTGATCCAGAATCGCCAGCATTGTAAAAAGCAGGGCGGGAGATGTGCCGGTGGAAATCATGACCCGGTCCGGGGTGATATTAACGCGGTATTCCTTATGATAGAAATCGCATATGGCCTGCCTCAATTCCAGCAGTCCCAGCGCGTGGGTGTAGCGGGTTTTATTATTTAGCAGGGCTTCTTGCGCCGCCTTTATGATGACCTTCGGCGTGGGGAAGTCCGGTTCGCCGACTTCCATGTGGATGACATTTTCACCTTTACGCTCCAGTTCCTCAGCTTTAGCCATGACATCCATGACAATAAATGACGTGAATCGGGAAGCTCTTTTCGAAATCATAAATACCTCTTGAGTCGTGATGGTTTTAATTTATTGTGATTGTTGAATTTTTTCAACAATTTTTATTGTCTATATCTAAATGTTTTCAATGTCATGAACACTCAGCTGTTGTTACATTATTGTGTTATTTTAAGAAATAAAATGCTTTATGAATTAGATGAATAGTTGCTAATTTTTTTAATATAAGTATAGTGGCCAACAAGGAGTATTTTAAAATCTTTTCAGGATAAATTACGAAATTAAGGATAGTCAAAATGATTCTCATTATAGATTTCGGATCTCAATATAACCAGTTGATAGCCCGGCGGGTAAGAGAAAATCATGTTTATTGCCAGATTGAACCGCCGAACATTTCCATCGCTGCCATCAAAAGGCTGGACCCCGAAGGAATTATTTTGTCCGGCGGCCCGGCGAGTATTTACAGCCAAAGAGCTCCCCGTGTGGACAAAAGCGTCTTTCATCTGGGTATTCCTATCCTGGGAATTTGTTACGGCCTTCAGTATATGGTGGATTCCCTGGGCGGGAAAGTCATCGGTTCTAAAAAACGCGAATACGGCTTTGCCGAACTTCTGGTAAAACAGCAACAAGATATTTTCAAAGGTGTGAATAAAAAAACGCAGTGCTGGATGAGTCACGGCGATTCCATTGGATCTTTACCGAAGGGATTTGTCATAACGGCTTCGACGGCCAATACACCGGTTGCTGCCGCACAGGATTCGAAGCATGGTTTTTACGGCCTGCAATTTCACCCGGAAGTTGTTCATACGAAAGAGGGTAAAAAAATCCTTTCCAACTTCCTTTTTGGTATTTGCCACTGTAAAAAAACATGGTCCATGAAATCCTTTGTTGCTGACGCGGTGGAGGAAATCCGCCGGCAGGTCGGTAGCGAAAAGGTCATGCTGGGACTTTCCGGCGGTGTGGACTCGTCCGTTGCGGCTGTTTTGCTCAATAAAGCCATCGGCAGGCAACTTACCTGCGTTTTTGTGGATAACGGTGTGCTCAGGGCCGGAGAGGCCGAACGGGTAATTAAAATGTTTAAAAAACATTTGGGTATCAATCTGCGGTTTGCCAGGGCTGGAAAAATATTTTTGAAAAAATTAAAAGGCGTGACCGATCCGGAAAAGAAACGCAAGATTATTGGACGCACATTCATACAGGTTTTTGAGAAGGAAGCGCAGCAGATCAAAGGGGTGAAATTTCTGGCGCAGGGAACTCTGTATCCCGATTTAATCGAATCACGTTCGGCTTTCGGCGGTCCCAGCGCGGTGATTAAATCGCATCATAATGTCGGCGGTCTACCGAAGAAAATGAATCTGAAACTGGTTGAACCGCTCAAGCATTTATTCAAGGATGAAGTGCGTCTTTTAGGAAAAGAGCTGGGACTGGCTGACGATGTTGTCTGGCGTCAACCCTTTCCGGGACCCGGTCTGGCCATTCGGATTATCGGAGAGATAACCCCGCAACGTCTGTCTGTTTTGCGTCAAGCCGACACCATCCTCTGGGAAGAAATCCGTGCTAAAAAACTTTACTATAAGCTGTGGCAGTCCTTTGCCGTGCTTTTGCCGATTAAAAGTGTCGGGATAATGGGTGACCAGCGTACGTATGAAAATATTCTGGCGATTCGGGCTGTGACCAGTGACGACGCCATGACTGCCGACTGGGCACCCTTACCTCACGATGTTCTGGCGAGAATATCCAATCGTATCATCAATGAAGTACGCGGCATAAACCGCGTTGTTTATGACATCAGCTCGAAGCCGCCCAGCACGATAGAATGGGAATAAGGATACCATTCCGCTTTCTTCGGCTAACTTTGTTGGCATCGTCGTCGGCTTCCTCGACGTATTATCATATACGCCTGTGGAACCTCCTCCTTGCCGCCGCGTTATCCTTTGAAATCGAAATGTTATAAGATAGTTCTTCAATTTAGAAGGACAAAATCTAGAAATTTATTCTTTACAAAAAAATCAGATTTGTTACGCTTTTGCCAAAAGCATTGGAAAAGGCTAAGCTCGTGTATTAATTTTTATTTACGAGAGAGTGCAGACATTGAATGGCTATTGCAGACTATGTAAACAAGAAAAGGAACTTGTAGAAAGCCACATTATTCCGAATTTCGTTTATAGGTGGTTAAAAGAATCATCCGTAACCGGTCATTTCAGATTTGGTGAAACTATCAACCGACGAGTTCAAGATGGAACAAAAGCATATTTGCTCTGCGGTGACTGTGAGCAGCTTTTCGGAGCATGGGAGAATACTTTTGCGAAGGAAATATTCGTGCCATTACACGAAGGTGGTGCGACGAAAGTCTATGGTCCATGGTTACTGAAATTCTCTGTATCAATTTCGTGGAGAATTCTGACATATTTCAAAGAGTGTCTTGACCTGAACCATTTTTCTGAGGATTTGTTACGATCTGTCGATAATGCCCTAAATGTATGGCAGGAGTTTTTGCTCGGTAAAAGGCTACACCCTGATAAGTGTGAACAACACATATTGCCATTTAGGGGCTTTATCTCTGACCGAAGCGATCCAGACTTGCCTAGCAATTTCAATCGCTATGTGTCACGTTCTGTTGACATTGACGCCGCTTGTTCTAAGACCCATGCCTATGTTTACGCCAAAATGTGTCGTATTCTACTAGTCGGCTTTATAGAAATGAGCCATAGAGAGCGGTGGCGTGATACAAAAATCCATGTAAAAAAAGGGACTCTAGAAAAGCAACACTACAGAATCCCTATGGTCATTCGCGATTTCATGTATTATAAGGCTCAAAGACTTCAAGAGATCCAGAGAACGATGTCCGGCAGACAATGGAACAAGGTGGGCCAAGACTACCGCAAAAATTTGAACAAATTCCAAAACTCGGAAATGTTCAACGCGATAACACAGGATTTCATTCTTTTTGGGGAAGATGCTTTTGATGATTGAAATAATTCAGATAACTAGAGGGTGCATTGAATCAACCATAAAATGAAATTAATGAAACAAGTACAACAAATTAATATCCCTTTAAATAAATGAAACAGAACTTTAAAATAATTCTGTTGTATCTGATTGTGGCAATCTTTTTAGGAGGCTGTAATATGCAAAACAGATTTCTTTATTTCCCCGATCCGCAGTGGCCGACGGAGCGAATGCTGGAATATGAAAAGTTGAAACTATGGCAGGCAACGGCTGATGATTATCAGGGTTTGGTTTCAGCGGTTGATGAGCCGGCGCCCAATGGCACAATCGTTCTTTTTCACGGCAATGGCGGCACGGCGATTGACAGAGGATTTTATTTAAAACCCTTCATGAATCTGGGTTTTCGTGTAATTTTAGCGGAGTATCCCAAATACGGCGGACGTCCCGGCAAGGTGGGAGAAAAACCTTTTGTTGCCGCCGGTCTAGAAACAGTCCGTATCGCGTTTGAACAATATAAAGAGCCTATCTATCTGGTTGGCGAATCGCTGGGTTGCGGTGTTGTTGCTGCTATAGCCAAACAGACAAGCGTTCCCATTGCCGGTATAATACTCATTACACCATGGGACACGCTGGCGTCCGTTGCAAAATCTCTCTTTCCTTTTCTGCCCGTTAAACTCGTTTTAACCGATAAGTACGACAGCATTGAAAATCTTAAATCGTTTGAGAATAAAATTTCCATTGTTGGAGCTGAACAGGATGAAGTCCTTCCGTTTAAGCATGCTATAAATTTGTATAACGCTCTTCCTGAGGGCAGGAAAAAGATATGGATAATTAAAGGCGCTCATCATAACGACTGGCCGGTGTATACGGATGTTTCTTTATTCACAGAAATAGTGGATTTTGTTAAAATTGATGTAGATCAATGAAGCAGGGCATTTTTTATTATATTATCTCCTGAGAAAAATTTAGCGGGGAGGATATCATGAACAAGGAAAAGGACTTGAAAATCAATCGCAGATCTTTTTTAAAAGTAACAGCAGGTGCGGCGGTTTTATCAAGTGTTGGTTTCCCTCAAAAAGCCTTTGCCGGTACGGAGAAACAAATATCCACGCTTATTGATTTGAGTCTCTGCGACGGCTGTGTGGATAGAAAAATTCCTGCCTGTGTCGCCGCCTGCAAAACCATCAATCAAGACAAGATTCCGCAGGTTATCGATCCGATTCCGGAGCCCTGGCCGAGAAAAACCATCGAGGATTGGTCGAAAAAGCGCGATGTGATAAACCGCCTGACTCCTTATAATTTTATTTATGTCCATAAAGCGGAGATCACTGTGTCCGGTGAAAAGAAAAACATCTTTATACCCCGTCGCTGCATGCATTGTGACAATCCTGCCTGTGCCACGATTTGTCCGTTTTCCGCCAATCACAAAAACAAAAACGGTGCAGTAGTCATTGATCAGGAACTTTGTTTCGGTGGTGCAAAATGCCGGGATGTCTGTCCGTGGGAAATTCCTCAACGGCAATCCGGCGTCGGCATTTATCTTAAGGTGCTGCCGGGGCTCATGGGCAACGGCGTTATGCATAAATGTGATTTGTGCGTTGAACGTCTGGCAAATAATAAACTTCCCGGTTGTGTTGAGGCCTGTCCGCGTGAAGCGATGCTGATCGGGACGAGAAGCGCCATCGAAAAAGTAGCTGAATCGCGCGCCCGCCGCATGAACGGGTATATTTACGGTAAAACACAAAACGGCGGCACGTCCACGCTTTATGTTTCCCCTGTTCCTTTTGAGGAAATCGATAAAACCATGACCAAAAAACCGGGACAGCCGGATATGAAAATGGATGTTCCGCGGAGAATGGCAGGCACGGATCCCTTGGCAAAAGTTGTTCTAGCCTCTCCCGTGGTGGGGTTAGCTGCGGCAGGTGTTGCTTGGTTTGTTACCACGAGAGACAAATCGGGAAAGGAGAAACAGAACAATGGCTGAAGAAATATTGACTGAAAAAAATCTTGTCGTTCGTCACAGCATCCTGGAATTAATCGAACACTGGGCCATTGCAGTTTCCGGCCTCATCTTGCTCTGAACAGGAATATTTGAGCTTCCCGTGGGGAAGCGTTATTATATTGTCAGTGTTCCGGGGTTTGGCTGGACGGCCGATTTTATAACCTCTCTGTATCTTCATTACGCGGCAGCATTCGTTTTCACAGCCACGGCGTTGTTTCATGTGTTCTATCATGGTCTGCGTGGCGAGAAAGGATTACTTCCCCAAAAAGGAGATTTCTCCGAATCAATTACGGTGATCAAAAGTTTGTTTGGTTTTGGAGAAGAACCGCCCATGCATAAATACCTGCCGGAACAACGTCTGGCTTATGTGGGCATGGCTTTTATAATTTTTATGTTAATAGTTTCCGGATTGGTGAAAACGTACAAAAATATCTATGCGCCGGATATGTCGCTTACAGTCGTCCTCTGGGCTACATGGATTCACAATATCTTTTTCATTTTATTTTTTCTGGCCTTTCTGGCACATATGGCGGCCATTGCTTTGAAGCCGAACTGGCCGATGGTACGCGGCATTTTCACGGGTAAAGTACGTTTGGATTACGCGCGTCATCGGCATCCTCTCTGGCTTGCGGACATTGAACCGCTTGAGAAAACTCCGGTGGAAGTTATTGAAGAAAAGCAACCAGTGCCCGTTTCGGAAAAAGAACCTGCGATGGAAGATACGGAAGAAGATGATTTGCCGCCGGAACAGTCCAACCCTGAGGAAAACAAAGAATAGATTGTGAATTAGACGATTGTGACAGTCAGAATTGAGCACGAATTCCTGCTATTTAAGATAAGTCTATCCCCGTCTTTCCATGCCCTTCCAAAACTTATTTTCAATCTCTCTCTTCAGGAGTTTTCCATCGATATGTCTCGGGAGTTCCGCTGAAATCTCGATAATTTTGGGGATCTTGAATCCGCGCAGACCATTCTTTTTGCAGTGCTCCAATATATCCTCTTTGGTGACTTTTGAGTTCTTCTTCGGCTGCACAATGGCGGCGACGCACTCGCCCAAATCGTTATCCGGCGCCCTGACCACCGCGACGTCTGCGATCTCTTGGTGATTATTGATGACCCTTTCAATCTCATTAGGATAGATGTTCACGCCGCCGCAGATGATCATCTCTTTAACTCTTCCCGTCAAATAAACATAACCATCTTCATCCATATATCCGATCAGGCCGTCATCAAACCATCGCACTCCGTCAACAAATTCAAAAACGCTTTGTGTTTTTTCAGGCGCTCCCGAATATTTTAAGCTTTCCGTCATCACAGTTCGGTCAAATATATGGCCTTGTTCATTCGGCGCGCACCATCGGGCCTCTTCTTTGTTGTAAATGCCAAGGTGGCCGCCGCGAGCCTTTCCGACACTTGCCAGTGTTTTAGGATCTTTTTCATAATCTTCAGGCAGGAGAACGGTGACAACCGCCGTTTCGGATGAGCCGTAGAATTCAGATAATATATTATTTTTGCAGCCTCTTTCTTTAAAAAAGCTGTTTGCGGCTTCTTTCAGTTCCGGAGATGCCGGCGCGGAACCGCATATTAGAGCTTTCATCGAACTCAAATTGTACTTACGTTTCACGGTATCAGGAAGATGCAATAGTCTCTCAATAATTGTCGGCACAACGAATATCCAGCTGATTCTTTCTTTTTCTATCAGCTTCAAGAATTCCTCGTCGTTGAAGTTTCTCATAGCGATCCCGGTGGCTCCGAAAAAAACCAGTGGAATCCATCCGATGATCGATGCAGCGTGATATACCGGGCTTGGCATTAAAAGCCTGATATTCGCCGATTCCTTATCCTTTATCTTATGAGCGCCAAGCCAATAGACAAAACTGAACTGCTTCGTTAAAAGCATCACATATTCTTTCAAGGATACGCCCGGCTTTTCCGATGTGCTGCTGACCAGGTATCCGAATCCGTCAAAATAATTAACATTCTTGGGCATGCCGGTGGTGCCGCCGCTGAAGGGATTGAGTGCGAAGGTAATGCTGACCTTCGGCATGGAACTCGGAGATTTGGACAATAAATCCTCATACAATACAACGCCATTTCGGGGAGTTTTTCCAACCATGACATAATGTTTGACCGTCTCCAGTTTATTTTTAATGGCGAAAACATCATCATAGAATTCTTCATCGAAGATCAGAACTTTCGGCGCTGTTCTTCTGATCGCGCCCGCGAGTTCATCTCCCGTCAAATGCCAGTTCAAAAAAGGCATGGGGCATCCGATGAGCGATCCCGCGAAAAGCGCTTCAAAGAATTCATTGCCGTTATAAAGAAGTTCGGCAAATCTGTCCTTCGGTTGCAAGTCGAGCGCCTGTAATCCATTCGCGAGTCGGAGGACCCTGTCCGTCAGCTCATTGTACGTGATTCTCTTTTCTCCGGTAATGATTGCTTCTCTATCGCCGAACGTTTCCCACATCGAGGCAAAAACATTGGCCATAAGATCATCCAGTTTAAAGGTCAGGACGTTCTTTATACTTTTAACAAAACCGGTTTTTTTTACCGTTTTAAAAAAAATCTTTAGGATATTCAATAAACCCAATTGTTTAATGGCGACCAGGACAATTCCTCTGGCCTCTTTCATGAATATCAGGCGAGGTAACGTTGATAGAATTGAAAAAAAACTTTTTTCTTTCATAAAATAAAAATCGCCTGCAAATTGGAGAAATGTTAATTTACTACTTTAAGACCTTGTCTTAATTAAATTGGATATAGAAAAAACATCATTGTATGTCAACGATAAACTACATTCCTGTCTGATTTCATTGTTTGACAAAGAATTAAACTTGATATACCTACTTCATCATTAGGTTGTCCGTAAGGACTGTAAGGGAAGACGGTGAAAATCCGTCGTGGACCCGCCGCTGTAACCGGGGACAAAAGTCGCAATAGGCCACTGTTTGGTAAAGATGGGAAGGCGCGGCAAATTGGTTGATCCGGAAGCCAGAAAACCTGCCTACATAATGATGTCGATGGCAACTATCGAGGGCATAGTCAAGACATCGTTTTATGCTATTGAGGATGGAATACGGCATCCCCGGACTTCTCAAGTCCGGGGATTTTGCATTTTAAACAAAGGGAGAAGGATGTCTAGTTACCGCCGTGTTACTTTATCACGGGTGCTGAAAATCAGTTCCCTGATGATTTTATTTTTAATAGTGCTTTGCGTTATTTGTCTTTCCGTTGGCAGCGTCTCGATTAGTCCGGAGAAAGTTTTTCACTTCCTTTCTGGCGCTCTTACAGGAAAATTCACCGTCTCCTCAGAGGAAGAACTGATTTTATTTTCCGTGCGCCTGCCACGGATAATTTTTGCGGGAATTATAGGCGCGGCGCTTTCGCTGGGAGGCGTTATCTTTCAGGCGATTTTGCGCAATCCTCTGGCCGATCCTTATATTCTGGGAATATCCGGCGGATCGGCGCTCGGAGCGATTATCGGAATTGTCATCGGCGCCGGATCGTTTTATCTGGGCATTCCGCTGCTTGCTTTTATGGGAGCGCTGGCCACTGTTTTTCTGGTGTTCGTCATGGCCGGAGGCAACCGGGGTCCTCTTATGGATAACTCGCTTTTGCTTTCCGGTGTCGTGATCAATGCTTTTTTCTCTGCCGCCATCCTCTTTTTTCTTTCGATTGTGAACAGCATGGAATTGCACAGTATCACGTTTTGGCTGATGGGCGATCTTTCAAACGCGTCAATCAGGGAAATTGTTATAGTGGGCGTCTGCCTGCTTTTGGGTTTTATCCTGCTATACGCGCAGGCTCGTAAACTTAACCTGATTGTACAGGGCGAGAATACGGCCCAGCACCTGGGTGTCAATGTGGAGAAAACAAAACAATGGCTCATGATTGTAACTTCACTGATTATTTCTGTGGCGGTTTCTCTGGCCGGAATAATCGGCTTTGTGGGTATTATGGTGCCTCATTTGATGCGTCTTGTTTTCGGATCCGATCACCGTCTGATTCTGCCTGTTTCCGCCTTGTTCGGAGCGTCATTTTTAATTGTTGCGGATACGATAGCGAGGCTTGTCTTTGCCCCGGCTGAATTGCCGGTTGGAGTTGTCACAGCGCTTTGCGGCGCGCCTTATTTTATTTTCCTTTTGAAAAGAAAGGTGTGGTGACCATGTCCATCATCAATGCCGGAAATATAACATTCAGTTATGACGCGAAGCCGGTCATGGAGAGCGTTACCTTTGCCATTGATGAAGGGCAGATCGTCGCTGTTATCGGGCCGAACGGTTCCGGTAAAACAACTCTTTTAAAAATTATTAACGGCACGCTTTTCCCTGATGACGGACAAATGATTGTTGATGGCAAAGAAACAGGCAGATGGTCGCGAAAAGAAATTGCGCGAAAAGTTGCCATCGTGCCGCAGGAGACTGCTGTAACTTTTCCATTTTACGCTGAAGAAATCGTGCTGATGGGAAGATTCCCGCATTTAAGCAATTACCGTTTTGAAGATAAAAAAGATTACCAGATAGTCCACGAAGCGATGGAAAAAACAGATACGCTTCACTTTGCCTCCCGGCGTTTTGATGAGCTGAGCGCTGGAGAGCGCCAGCGCGTCTTAATCGCCCGCGCCCTGGCCCAGGAATCGAAAGTTTTATTGCTTGATGAAAGCACGGTTTTTCTGGATTTGAAACATCAGGCTCAGTTCTTATCCCTGTTGAGGCTATTAAACACATCGCAAAAACTCACCGTGATTTTTGTCACGCACGACATCAATCTGGCCGCGCAAAACGCTCATAGGATAATTTTGCTTGATTCCGGAAAAATTTATGCTATAGGAGTTCCCGCGGAAGTCGTTACCGCGGCAAATATAAAAGAGGTGTATGACGTCAACATTTTAGTTGATCAACATCCGCATGACGGATCGCCTCGAGCGACATTATTGACAACGTAGCAGCAATTCGTTTTCCAATGGTAGCCGGCCATGGTTACCTGAAGAAAAAGAGTTGGTATCAGACTGCCAAAATAAAGGAAGCCGGTTGAAGTCCGGCGCTGCCCCGCAACTGTAAGCGGAACGAAATCCACGTTATTCCACTGACGCTCAAGTGTTGGGAAGGAGTGGAAAGTAGGTTGCCGCAAGCCAGGAAACTTTATGGTGAGTCGAACTTACTTTGATCCCGAGGGGGAAAGGAGAAGCTCCATGAAGAAAGCCTTTTTTTTAATTCTTTTATTTTCGTTAGTCGTTTTTTCACCCGTACAAGCCGAAGAAAAAAATAACAGTGAGGTGATGGTCACGATGGAAGAAGTCGTTGTCACCGCGACACGCGACACGCAGGAAATTCGCAAAGCTCCGGCCAATATCACTGTAATTACCGAAGAAGAAATCAATAATACCGGCGCCACAACGGTTGTCGAGGCACTCGATAAGATTGAAAGCATTCAGTTTCGGACTTACAGCGGGAATGCCTCACAAGCCATCATTGATATGCGCGGTTTCGGCGGTGACAATCCTTTTGGAAAAACGCTAGTCATGCTCGACGGCCGCCGTTTAAACCGGACGGATATGTCTTCTGTCAATTGGATGCAAATGCCGGTCCATACGATTGAAAAAATAGAAGTCGTTCGGGGGCCGGGCAGTGTTCTTTACGGAGACGCAGCCATCGGCGGAGTGATCAACATCATCACGAAAAAGGGTAAAGGCGCGCCCAAGTTTAACGCATCCATTCTTGTGGGAAGTTATGGCCTGCACAATGAGAGAGTTGGCGTAACCGGTGCAACCGATAAATGGACTTACGCTCTGACGGGCGAAAACAATTTCAGTTCGGGCTATCGGGATCGCTCAAAATATTCAGCGCAGGGCGGCGGTCTTGATGTGGGATATTTCGCCAACGATGTGTTGAATCTTTCGCTGGGAATTTCATTTAACAGAATAGATTATCAATTGCCCGGCGCTCTGACAAAAGAACAAATGGACCAGGACAGACGGCAATATCAGCCGGCCATGCCGGACTATTTTATGAATGCGAACGATGATAATGACGGTTCGGACAAATATACCAACGTTAATCTGGGATTGAAATCCTTCTGGGGATCGTTTGGGCAGATGGAAATCAATTTCATGTACGGGAAAAAAGATCTGCAAAGCAATATGCCGTCGTGGTATTCCTTCAATTACGCCGATACAGATGCCGACACATACGGAATTACACCGAAATATATTCTGGAAAAAGATATGTTCGGATTTCACAACAAAGTGATCGTGGGAGCGGATTATTATAACGAACCTTATGAAAAAACTTTCTACGGCGATCGGGGAAGAACGATACGATCGGGCAAAGCGGATCTTAAGCGGGAGGCGCTGGGAGGTTATATACGCAACGAATTCAGCATTATGAAAAATCTGATTCTAAGCGCTGGTTATCGCTTTGAACGAACATCCATTGAAGGCACAAATAATGATCTTGCGACACCTTCAAACAATTTCGATAATGAGCAAAAATACAGAGCCGAAGCTTACGAAGGAGGGCTGACCTGGCTTTGGGGAAAGAAGTCAAAAGTTTTTGCCAGATATGCAACCGTTTACCGCATCCCTTTTCTGGATGAGGTTGCGTCCTTCAATGGTTATAGCGTTCCCACGCCTTTTCTCCAAACATTGGAAAAAGAGAAAGGGAAGAGCGCGGAATTAGGAACGGAATATTATCCCCTCGAAAATCTCAAACTTGGCGTGACCCTTTTCCGCATCGATATGGAGGATGAAATAGAGTATGTTATTTACGATCCGACGATGTATTTAGGAGAAAACCGCAACGTAGGCAAAACCCGCCACGATGGCGCAGAAATTTCTCTTTCCTATCTCTGGCCGAAATACGCCAAAGTTTTTGGAAACTATACGTATCATAAGGCCACGTATGAGAAAGGAGTTTATAACAAAAAAGACATGCCGATGGTGCCTCAACACATGGCTCATGGTGGACTGGAAATTTATCTGCCATATAACATAACATTGAGGCCCGAAATAAAATTTGTGGGAAAAGCTTTTCTGTCCGGCGATAGCGACAACAATACTGAAAAACTGGATGATTACACGCTGCTGAATTTCTATGTTCAATACAAGCCAACCTTTGATAAATTTACCGTTGCGGTATTTTTGGGAATTGACAACATTTTCAACCAAAAATATTCTTCCTTCGGTCTGGATTACGAGCAGTACGGAATGCCAAATTTCTATTATCCGATGCCGGGCATTACCGTAAAGGGAGGGCTTTCTGTTGAGTTTTAAATTTGCCCGCTGGAAAGATAATATTCTAATATTATTTTTAACGGCTGTGATAATGGTTCTTTGCGTAAACGTAGCCTGCGCCCGCGTGGTTACGGATGAAACAGGCCGCAAACTCGATATAACTCCGGCTCCCCAAAGGATTGTTTCGCTTGCTCCCGGCATTACAGAAACGCTTTATGCTCTTGGTCTGGAAAATAAAATAGCGGGAGTAACCACTTTTTGCAACTGGCCGGCGGCAGCACTCAGAAACACACGCATAGGCGGTTTTACCAATCCCTCCATCGAAAAGATTGTTTCCTTAAAACCGGACTTGATTATTGCCACCGCTGACGGAAACAGGAAGGATACGGTGGAGAAACTGGAAAGACTTAGGTTGCCCGTCTATGTTACAAATCCTTCGGATACGAAAGGTGTTTTGAAGAGCATCCTGCATATCGGTGAAATAACGAATCGGAAAAAAGAAGCAAGTGACATGGTTGCAAAATTTCAAAAGAGATTGAACCATATTGCCAATCAGGTACGTCATAAAAGAAAACCGCGCGTCTTTTTCCAGATTGGTTTGGAACCGATCATTACGGCGGGAAGAGGCACGTTAATCAATGAAGTCATTGAACGCGCCGGAGGGGTTAATGTTGCCGGTCTTGATATAGCCAACTATCCCCGTTACAGCGCGGAAGGCATCATCGGGGCAGCGCCGGAAATCATTATTTTTGCGCCGATGGTCAATGATAAGGAGTTTGCGGGAGTTAAAAGATTCTGGCATAAATTCAGAGAACTCCCGGCAGTGAAAAACAATAAGATTTATCCGATGAACGCGGACTTGATTAACAGGGCGTCACCGCGCATTGTTGATGCCATTGAAAAAATGGCGTTAATCTTACATCCGGATATCAAATGTTCTGAACCATGATTCAACTAATTTAACACAATATAAAAGAGATGTTTATGATTGATCCGACTATTCCTCCCCTTGATGTTGTTGCCGCGCAAAAAGCAAAAGCGCGACAAAAAAACCTGACAAAGCCGCCGGAGAGTCTTGGCTGGCTGGAAGAAATTTCCATTCAATTGGCCGGGATGAAAGCCGACCCGTTACCCGACGTTAAACGTAAAGCGGTGATTATTATGGCCGCTGATCACGGTGTGGCGCTGGAAGGAGTCAGCGCGTTTCCTGTTGAAGTTACGTCGCAAATGGTCATGAACTTCCTTCGCGGCGGAGCTGCTGTTAATGTGTTGGCGCGACAGGCCGGCGCAGGCGTAACCATTGTCGATATTGGTGTGGTCGCAGATTTTGATCCGTCTCTGCCCGGTCTTCTTCATTATAAAGTTTCGCGCGGAACGCGTAATATGGCCAAGGGTCCGGCCATGACCCGCCGTGAAGCCGAAAAAGCAATTGCAGTCGGAATGGATGTGCTGGCTCAAGTTGCTGAAAAAGGCCTTGACTTGGTTGCCACGGGCGATATGGGTATCGGCAACACGACGCCATCTTCGGCAATCGTCGCTGTTATAACGGGGTTACCGGTGGCCGACGTTACCGGGCGCGGCACAGGTCTCAATGATGACGGTTTGGCGCATAAGATTGACATTATTGAACAGGCCATCGCTTTGAATAAACCGAATCCGAAAGACGCGCTGGACGTACTGTGCAAGGTCGGCGGGCTGGAAATTGCCGGTCTGGCCGGTGTGATGATTGCCGCCGCTTCGCGACGTATTCCTGTTGTTGTAGATGGGTTTATTTCAACGGCGGCTGCCATGATCGCGGTGGGTCTTGTGCCGGACGTAAAAAATTATTTGTTCAGCGCTCATAACTCTGTTGAAATCGGGCACCGGGCTATGCTCCAATACCTCGGATTAAATCCGTTACTTGATCTTAATCTGCGTCTGGGAGAAGGGACCGGCGCTGTACTGGCTTTTCATTTGATTGAAGCCGCATCCCGAATACTGCGGGAAATGGCAACATTCGCCGAAGCCGGTGTAAGCGATCAATAATAATGCTGCGCCTGTGTCCCCCGCAGGCGGGGGTGTCCCGATGAGAAATCGGGACGGAGGTGGAGGGGTTTGATAGAACGAGGGACGTAGATTAGTGGAAAAAATGGACAATATGCGTAATTTGCGCACATCCTTTGGTTTATTAACCACACTGCCCTTCGGTATGCCGCAGAATTGGCAGCCGGGCGACAGCGGCCGTGCCGGAAGCTGGTTCCCGCTTGTGGGAATTGTTGTCGGTGGCTTAACCTGGATTGTCTGGCAAATATTGATATTATATTTTCCGCCGCCGCTGGTCGGGGTGTTGACTTTGGCGGTCTGGATCATTTTAACCGGTGGGTTGCATCTTGATGGCCTGGCTGATTGCTGCGATGGATTACTGGTTTCGGCTACGCCTCAGCGTCGGCTGGAAATCATGAAAGACCCGCATCTGGGGACTTTCGGCGGTATTGGACTGTGTTTAGTTTTATTGACTAAAGCCGTCGCGCTGAGTTTGCTGACCGCTTCTTCCGGCTTTTGCATTGTCCTGGCAGCGACCATCAGTCGTTGGTTGATATTACCCGCAGGATTGCTGAAACCTGCGCGTCCCGACGGAATGGGCGCTGATTTCGCTTCAGGATTAAGACGCCGCGCCATTTTTATCACAGCGATTTTGCCGCTGGGCCTGGCTTTTGTTCTGGGTATGCAGGGTTTCCTGGCGGTGCTTGCGGCGGTGTTGGCCGCCGCCGCTATTCTGGGAATAGCCTATAGACGCATTGACGGTGTCACGGGCGATGTCTTCGGCATGCTGGTCGAAGTCTCTGAAACAGCCGTTTTGCTGATTTTTACATTGGGAGTGAAATGATTCAATATCCTTTTCGATTAGGGACAACCTCGTATATTATCCCGGGGGATATTGTGTCCAATGTCCGCTATCTGGCCGGAAAAGTGCAGGACGTGGAACTGGTTCTGTTCGAAGTGGATGACGGTCCAAACAACCTGCCCCGCCGTGCAGACGTTTCCGAACTCGTCGACATCGCCGCCGATCATGATCTAACCTACACGGTCCATCTGCCGTTGGATTTACGTCTTGCGGAAGACGGTTCTCCCCGGCATGTTTCGCTGCAGAAGGCAAGGCGCGTCATCGATTGCACCGGGAAACTTGCACCGCTGGCTTATGTTTTGCATCTGGATGGAAAATCTGTTTGTAACGGCGCAACTTCCGACGCTTTGCGGCGATGGCGGGAACAGGCTGTTCAGTCTCTGGAAATAGTAGGAGAGTGGGCGGGAGGTACGGAAAAACTTGCGGTAGAAAATTTGGAAGGTTATCCAAAGGATTTTTACGCGCCTGTTCTGGAAAAAATTCCCGTCAACCGTGCGGTGGATGTGGGACATCTCTGGCTGGATCATCACGATCCGGTCGCTTATTTACAGGCTGCCCTGCCGCGTACGCGCGTTATTCATATTCACGGTATTGCAGAACGTGACCACAAATCACTGGCGCATGTTCCGCAGGAAAAATTACGGGCGGTACTGGATGAACTTATCCGCTTCGATTACCGAGGTGTTTTTACAATAGAAGTCTTTTCTGAAAATGATTTCCTCACGTCATGTGCGGTGTTAAAGTCGATGATTAATTCAAATGTCTCATCCGATTGTTGTGTCGGGTGAGAAGTAAATGGGTATAAGGAAAACACATATGAATCTTAAAATTCCCACGAAAGGTCTGACCCTCGTTTTGGGTGGCGTTCGCAGCGGTAAAAGCTCGTTCGTTGAAAAGATTGCGCGCGAATCGGATAAATCCGTTCTTTTTATAGCCACGGCTGTTGCCGGTGATGATGAAATGGTTGCGCGTATTAACAAGCATAAAGCGTCGCGGCCGGCCGATTGGCAAACGCTTGAAATTCAGCAACGGCTCGGCAGGAAAATAATACCGCCTGTCGCTGATATTGTCATTGTTGATTGCATCACTCTGCTCGTTAGCAATATCCTTGCATCGATGTCTGAAAATGCACCGGTTGAAGATGTTATGAATAAAATTCATGTTGAAATTGATGAACTGATTGACGCGCAGTCAAAACTTGGCGGTCAATGGCTGATTGTTTCCAACGAAGTAGGTTTGGGCGTCGTTCCGCCATATCCCTTGGGGCGTGTCTATCGCGATGCGCTTGGCTGGGCCAATCAAACGCTGGCGAAAGCCGCCAAACAGGTTATCCTCATGGTAGCCGGTATTCCAATGGTGATCAAATAAATACATCCTTTTCTGTGCCGGTTATCTTCGTTCATCCATCTTCATTTTTGTAGCTTTAAATTTATATTTCGGTTAAGTTAACCGCCATGGATGGAAAATGGCTCCTGGTTGATACATCGGGGAAATTGCTGCGTGCCGTTGATGATTTTGAGCAGGCAAAAGTTTTAAGCATTGATACGGAATATGATTCGTTTCGATATTTCCGGGAGAAGCTCTGTCTCATTCAGATACATGCCCTCCATACAACATATATATTTGATCCGCTGGCAGGCATGAATTTGTCTTTTTTGGGCAGATATTTTGATGATGGTCGCATTCTCAAAGTTCTTCATGCCGCGGATAATGATATCCGCCTCCTGAAAAGGGATTATAAGTTTAATTTCAAAAATATCTTCGATACGCATCGGGCGGCGCTTCTTCTGGGATTTCAACAATTATCTCTGGAGAAGATGATTAAAGAGTTTGTGGGCATTGATTTGAAAAAAAATAAGAAGATGCAGCGTTCCCGCTGGGATAACCGTCCTCTCGCCGAGGGACAACTGGAATATGCTGTTCAGGATGTCATTTACCTTGATGCTCTTTATGAAAAACAATCTGCGGAACTGGACTCAAAAGATTTAATAGAATCGGCCGCAAAAGCTTTTGAAAAAATTGCTGAAACCGGCTGGCGGGAAAAAAGATTTGATCGTCGCGGTTATATGAAAATAAAGGGCTATGATTTACTGGATCAGAGGCAGAAAGAGTTGTTTAGAAAACTGTACATCTGGCGTTTTCACCGGGCGAAAGCTGAGAACCGTGCCGTATTCATGTTTCTCTCAGACAGCAATTTGCTGGGACTTGCGCAGGATGCCAGACATCCGGAAAAATATTTATCTCAGCGAAAAATGAAAGTTTACGGTGAAGAGATAGAACGGTTGACGGAAAACCGCTGAAGTACGACGGCTGTTTAATCCATTGATAGTAGCAAAAATTTAAATGGTGCCGAAGACTGGACTTGAACCAGCACGGNNACCACCCCCTCAAGATGGCGTGTCTACCAATTCCACCACTTCGGCACCCGAAAAATTTTAAAATGTCTGCATCCGGCCAGCGTTTTCTTGAATTATATTTCTCATATCCGGCCGCCGGATTATCAATTCGAACAGAGCTTTGATTACTTGCTTGCCGGTACTGTAGGCGCTGCCGGTACGTTCGTCGTGTCCGGGCTTGCCATAGGAGCTGGAAGTTTTGTTGCATCCGGGCTTGTCGCAGGAATTGAGTTATCCACCGCAGATGGCTTTTGCTCCATTAAGGAGGAAGACCCTTTGTGAGAGGCCATATATGTAAGCGTCAGGGATGTCAGCATAAAAATTATTGCTACTCCTGCGGTCAATTTTCCTAAAAATGTGCCTGCGCCGGTCGAACCGAAAACGGTCTGGCTGGAACCGCCGAACGCGGCGCCCATATTAGCGCCTTTGCCTGCCTGAAGAAGAACAATCAGAATCAAGACAAAACAAACTAAAATATGAAGAGCAATCAATAACGTATACATAAAAATCTCTTGTTAAAATTTTATTTTAAAGCGGCTGGACAATACCAAAACGGTATACGCTAGTCAACTTTTTTCTTTTCCCTGTTATTTCATAAACTTATGTCCGTCGCCTCAAATCCTGATATATTTCCCCCCGTCCATTGTTATCCTCCCCGTTCTCTCCAAGTATTCAATATGTTTACCGACCAGCGCCCGCTCATTCGATTCAAAGAATTCCCTGGGTTCCCTCGGCTTGCCGTAGATGAGCCACGCCCCGGCGATTTCGTCCAGCGATTGGGGTTCTTTCAAAAAATTCAGGATTTTCTCTTCACGCTGATAAACGACATTTTCATAATCATACCAAAGCTTTCCCGGATTTTCTTCAAAAAGTCCGGTGTTGTGGGAAGCCATCCACCTGCGTGCGGGAATGGATTTAAGCCTGCGAATGGATTCGATGGTTTGTTCAATGCTGGAATAAAGATCCCCGTACCAGGGACCGAATGTTGTCAGATCGTAATCCCCGAGGAAAAGCACTTCTTCATCAGGAATGAAAAAAGAGAGATGCCCCGGCGTGTGGCCGGGCGTCGCAATGACCTGAACCTTAAGAGATCCAAGATCAATTGTTTCTTCATCCCGGAAAAACAGAGCGTCCTTTTGCGGACGATAGTTGAAATTATTTAGCACGATGTTTTTCCAGAGTTCGCGGAGTTGTTCGTCCTTAATGTTGTACCAGTCTAAAAATATTTCAATATCGGTCAAAGGCGGAAAATCCTTCTCCGAGATACGCAGTGGGCAATGCTCAAAAAGATATAAAAATCCCATGTGGTCTTCATGCCAATGCGACAACCAGACCTGGTCAACCTTTTCTTTTTGTTTCAAATCGGAAAGTTTCTGCAGTCCACAGGACGGATCGATGATCACCCTGCAATCTTTTCCTTCCAGATACACGGAATGATTGAAAGGATATTTGCCGCCGTTGTCCCCTTGAATAAACCGAATCCGACCCAACTGAACATCCATCGTTAATGGTCTTCCTCTAAAATTACCTGTCCTGACTTATACTGGAATTGACAGAGAAAGTCCAATGAGGTCATTGGTTGCACCTACAAAAGTGTAGTATCGAGCAGTCGCTAAATTTGAGGATTACTGGTTGAAAGTTGCAATGAAAAAATTGTCTGTGCTATTTCTTTTTATTGCGTTTAAGCCACGCTCTGGCTGCATCAATATCGGTAAACCATTTCACGTTAAGACCTGCATTGAGTGCTGTAGTCTCGTGAAAATTACGGTAATCAGAATTTTCTGGAAGGTCTACCATAGCCACCTTTGTTCTACCGTAAAATTCTGGTGGATGACTTCTGACACGCTCATAGGCTCCCGCATATCCGTAGCGTCCTTTTATAGCACGGACATCCATTAAAATATACTTTACACCACTTGCTAAAACCGTAGCGTTGCATTCTTCTAACATTGTATTAATCTGGCTCTCTAACATTTTGCCTGATAAAATAAATTCTAATATTCCTTCATTAACAGATGACGAGATTTTATATTCTGATTTCTTTTCCATTTGTGGTTTCCTTTAATCTCGTTTCTTTACTAGCTCTTAATCCACTTTCTTGCAATATCTATATCGGTAAACCATGTGAATAACAGCCCAGCATTTTTTACTGCAGTCGAAAAGGAAGCCTTTTCTGGGCGGTCCACTATTGCGACTTGAATCTCAAAAATAACAGAAGAAAAAGTTCTGACAAAACGATAGATTTCTGTCTCCTCTAAACGTCCCCCAAGAGCACGAACATCAATCATTGCTTTATTTGCGTTATTTGCTTTGAGGATAGCGTCAAATTCATTTAGCATCTTTTCATTAGTGGCAATACCTATTGCATTGCCTGTCACAACAATTTCAAGAATTCCGTCATTAACAGATGATGAAACTTGATAATCTGCATTCTTTTCCATTGATGAACTCCCCTGTTGTGGTTAGCAGTTAATTTTCAAACTTCATTTTTATGATGGATTGACTATTATTATAGCACTATTCCTCTTTTTTAAAAGAGGAATATATACAGTGTCACTGATAACGGATTGAAAGAAAGTATAATTTTCAAGATTGACTTTGTGTGGACTACAGGAAGCTATACCCGATAGAACTTTTACGATGGCAATTCATTTTTATTGTTTGTGCCTGCCAATGCCAGAACAACCAGGGTCCATGCCGGAAACAACTGCAAACCGGGAATCACCTCCACAACGAGCGCCGGTAAAAGCGCCCATTTAAAACCAATGACTGCAAATAATACGAGCACTGTAACGACATCAATCATCCAGTACACCGGTGGCGTGAATGTGAAAGCAAATCCTAGAATGTCCGAAATGAGTGCACACAACAGGGCCCATCGCCATCCGGGCCGTTTCCATGCGGTTGTAAAGTTATTGATGAATTTTTTTATCATATCTTCCTGACAATCATTTCCCTTTGTCAGACAGTCTCTGTTCAAGAAAGATTGGGCCTCTTAGACTTTTTTATCGGCCTGGTGTAATTTTCTGATCTGTGAGATATAAAACTTGATTTTTTCGATCGCTTCACGGGGTGTATCGATAAACTCTACACCGGCATCATACGATTTATCATCTATATTTACTTTGACCCATTTTATTTTCCCTAATGATGTTATCTGTCTTCCCAGCGTTTTTAATTTGAAATCTATTTTGAGAAGCGTATCGACTGGCAAAAGAATGTCGGTTTGAATTTTTGCTCCGTGAACAGAAATATCCTTGCTATAGTTGAACGGAAACCCTTTTTTAAGAGGAATAATTTTATCAATGGCGATAACAGAGATAGAGATTTCGTTGATGACCTTCAGCCGTTCCTCTTTTCTCCTTTCTATCATGACAGCTCACTCCTCTTTTTCCAAGTTTAACCTCAAATTTTATGTGTCAATTTTACTACAAGAATTTCAGTTTGTATATAAAGGAAATATTGACCCTATAGCGTCGATTTTTGTTCAGATCCCGTCAGCGGCTTAAAGTAACGCCGACCCTATGACAATATTTATTGACCGGGCATTGACTGCAAAGCGGTGAAACAGGCTTGCATGTTTTGCGACCGAATGCAACCATGATGGTGTTGTAAATAATCCAGTGACGTCGCGGCAACTTTTTGCGCAGGGCAAATTCTGTTTCATCAGGCGTTTTTGTTTTTACGTAGCCCAGACGGTTGGAAATTCTGTGAACATGTGTATCCACACAAATCGCATCCTTTCCGTAGGCGAGCGAGACGACTAAATTAGCTGTTTTGCGCCCCACGCCCTTGATGCTCAACAAGTCGTCTAAGTTGTCCGGCACTTTGGAGTTAAAACGGTTGATCAGTTCCCGGCAGGCATGATGAATGTTTTTTGCCTTTACGCGGTAAAAACCGACCGGATAAATTGTCCTGGCTATTTTATCCAAAGGAACGTTGAGCATTTCTTCCGGTGTGGAGGCCAGCGAAAAAAGCCTGTCCGTTGCCACAGCGGTGACTTCATCTTTTGTCCGCAGGCTCAAGAGCGTTGAAATTAAAATGACAAAGGGATCGCGCTGATTTTCCGCCAGCTGGGAGACAATCGGCATGGTTCCCACGGCCAGCTCTTTCTTCAGTATTTTAATAATGGTGTTGATGTCAGCATCTTTCATATATCAACAAATCCCTGGTCATTTCGACGAACGAACATAACATCATTGCGACACTCTCTCCAATCCCAGAATGACTAAAGTTGTTTTATTCTTCTTTGCGGCTTTTCATCTGGCGCTTGGTCGCATCCAGTTCCATCTTTCTCAAGCGGACGCTTTTGGGGGTCACTTCCACCAGTTCATCCTCGGCAATGAATTCGATTGCCTGATCCAAAGACAAAACCCGCGGAGGTCTCAAAATAACTGTTGCATCGGATGTAGACGCTCTCATGTTCGTCAGTTTCTTTTCTTTTATAATATTCACATTGAGGTCTGAACTGCGGTTGCGTTCCCCAACAATCATGCCTGCGTAAACTTCCGTGCCGATTTCCACAATCATTTCTCCGCGATCTTCCATCGCGTAGCTGGCATAAGATGTGACACGGCCAGGACGGTCGGCAACCAGTACGCCACTCAAACGCTGGGGAATCGGGCCTGACCACGGCGCGTAATCTTCCAAAAGCGAATTCATCACGCCGCCGCCCTTGGTATCTGTCAAAAACTGACTGCGGAAACCGATCAATCCCCGTGAAGGAATCAGAAATTCCATGCTGACCCGACCGGACCCCTTGTTGATGAGGCTCTCCATACGCCCTTTTCTGATAGATAGTTTCTCCGTGATTTTGCCGACGAATTCTTCCGGAATGTCCAAAAATAGCCGTTCGACCGGTTCGTGCGTTTTGCCGCTGATTACCCGCGTGATGACCCGCGGGCGGGAAACCATCAATTCATAGCCTTCACGGCGCATAGTCTCAATCAATACGGCCATTTGCAGTTCGCCTCGTCCGCAAACTTCAAATGCGTCGGTTCTTTCCAACTTTTTAATTTTGATGGCGACATTGCGCAGCGCTTCTTTTTCCAGTCTCTCCAGTAAATGTCGCGAGGTGAGAAATTTCCCTTCCTTGCCGGCGAAGGGACTGTCGTTGACATAAAACATCATGGACACAGTTGGTTCGTCTACAAGCAGGCGGGGCAGCAGTTTCGGATCGGTAAAAGAGGAAATGGTGTCACCGATCTTGACATTATCGACCCCGGCCAGCGCAATAATGTCGCCGGATTCAACCACGTCCGTCTGTTTTTTTGTCAGGCCGTAAAACGTGTAAAGCGCGGAAAATTTGATGCCGGAGATTATTTTATCCGCCGTGCAGAGACTGTAGTTATTGTTCATTTCCAGTTTGCCGCTTTGCAGGCGCCCCACGGCAATTTGTCCGACATAGGGATCGTAATCCAGATTGGTGACCAGAAACTGCGGGATCGCTTCGTCGTTTCCGCTGGGAGGCGGCATATATTCGATAATGGTCTGGAGCAGAGGAAATAGATCGGTACTGTCGTCATTGATTTTTTTATGACTGATTCCGGCTTTGGCATTGGTATAAAGAATCGGAAACTCAATTTGATTTTCTTCCGCTCCCAAATCAATAAAAAGGTCATATGTTTCATTGATGACTTCATCGATGCGCGCGTCGCTACGGTCAATTTTATTGATGACCAGAATAATGGGCAAATGCAGAGCCAGAGCTTTTTTCAAAACAAAACGAGTTTGAGGCAGAGGCCCTTCGCTCGCGTCCACCAGCAGGATTGCGCCATCCACCATGTTCAGGCTGCGTTCCACCTCGCCGCCGAAATCGGCATGGCCGGGCGTATCCACAATATTGATTTTTACGCCGTTGTAATTGACGGCGGTATTCTTGGCCATAATGGTGATGCCGCGCTCTTTTTCCAAATCCATCGAATCCATCACTCGATCTTCCACTACCCGGTTCGCATGAAAAACCCCCGTCTGCTTCAGCATGGCATTCAGCAGCGTGGTTTTTCCGTGATCGACATGGGAAATGATGGCAATATTACGTAAATGATTCTTCTTCATTCTTTTAAATCCTTCATGGTTATGATGTATAACTGATTTAACAGACTTGCAACAGTTTTGAACACAACCGGTTATTGTTCGGAGACGGGCCTCTTAATTCGCGGCGACTATGCTATAATTTTCTTGACTTGTAAATCTCTTTTTCTTATGCTCGCCTAACTTGATGTAACTATTTTATTTTTAGGGTTGTCATTATGCTGAATTTCCTACCGTCAAAAGTTATCGGGGTGATAGCAAGCCTGCTTCTGGTTATCAATATTTTGTTCTGGGTGACTATTTTGTATGTGTTTACCATTCCGAAAATCCTGATTCCCTGGCCGCCGCTTCTGAAAGTAATCAATAGTATTCTTCACTGGATCGGAGAAAATTGGATTGCCGGTAATATCGGATGGATGAACCTTACTCAAAAAACCGAGTGGGATGTTCAGGGAATTGACAATTTGAATTACAATGGTTGGTATCTGGTGGTCAGTAATCATCAATCCTGGGTGGATATCCTTGTGATGCAGTATCTGTTGAATCGCAAGATCCCTCTTTTGAAATTTTTTATTAAAAGGGAGCTTATCAAGGTGCCCTTAATGGGTTTGGCCTGGTGGGCGTTGGATTATCCTTTCCTGTATCGCCACAGTTCCGAATACCTGAAACAGCATCCGGAACAGGCAGGTAAGGATTTTGAAGCAACCCGCAAAGCCTGCGAAAAATTTGCCACTGTTCCCACCAGCGTGATGAATTTTCTGGAAGGAACCCGTTTTACTAAAGCAAAACACGAGAAACAAAAAAGCGAGTATAAACATCTGCTTCGTCCTAAGTCCGGCGGACTGGCGCTGGCATTGAACGTTTTGGGCGAGAAATTTAATTCCATGCTGGATATCACCATCGTTTATCCCGATGGAATTCCAGGTTTTGGCGATTTTCTCTGCGGCAGAGTCAAACGTATTACCGTGCGGATGAGAACCATCGAAATTCCGAAGCACCTTTTGCACGGCGATTATGAGAATGATCCTGCTTTTCGCGATGGCATGCATAAGTGGGTGCAAAAGCTCTGGGATGAAAAAGACAGGCAGATACAAACGTTGATGAAAAAAATAAAATCAAAATAAATACGGTGTTTCATGGATTGCATAAATATAATTTTTAATATTCCTCTGTTGATATTCCCATTTTTTTTAAAAAAAACGAAGTTTGAAATTTAACGGCTAAAAATAATATTGAGTCGGTAATTGACGGATTTTAAAAATTATGCAATACATACAGACAATTAATCATTAAAATTGAGAACCTCAGAAAAATAACTCGTCGGTAAAAGAAAACTGCCCATAGAGGAGGAGTTAATAACTAATGGATAAGACATTAGGGAAAAGAGTATTGATAGTGACGGTCATCATGATAACGGCTCTTATCATGATGCAATCTTCTTTCGCGGCGGAAGAAGCCAGAGACGGCAATTTCATTGCCTCTGATGATGGTACGGTATGGGATCAGCGAACAAATCTGTTGTGGGCAGCCAGGGACAATGGAGAAAATATAAACTGGCAAGATGCCAAGGACTATTGTGATAATTATAACGGAGGGGGTTATAGTGGTTGGCGAATGCCGACGAAGGATGAACTCATAGGTTTGTACGACAGATCAATATTTGGAAACAATGGGTTTCATATTACAAAACTGATAAAATTGTCGGGGGGTTTTCTGTGGACGTCGGAAATCCAGGGTTCTGAAGCGACGGTTGTCAACTTTCTTTATGATCGCGACATGTGGTTTGGGGAATCCCTGACACACAAAAGCCGGAATAGGGTGTTGCCGGTTCGGTTTGGCAAGGAAAGAATTATTGCCGTAGCCGAACAAAAGCAGGAAGAAGTACCTCCTCCGCCGTTGCCACCGCCACCACCCGCGTTTGAACCACCGCCACCACCACCTGCGCCGGTACAGGAGAAGGTCTCCATCGCTCTTAATATTGAATTTGATACTGCAAAATCCTTTATTAAAGCAAAGTATCATAATAACATAAAAAAACTGGCTGATTTCATGAAAGAACATCCGGAAACCAGTGTTGTGATTGAGGGTCATACAGATAACGTAGACAGATTTAATAATCCCGAAAACAATATAATTCTATCTCAGGCACGAGCCGACAGCGTTCGCCAATACCTGGTTGATAAATTCGGTATTGATAAATCACGCATAAATGCCGTTGGTTATGGACCGGACAGGCCAATTGCTGACAATATCACTGAAGAGGGACGAAGAAAGAATCGCCGGGTTGATGCCCTGATAGAAACAATCGTCATAAGATAGCGTTGTAAATAAAAATCCTGATGCCCCATGATATCATAAATCATGGGGCTTTTTTAATACGCACACAGCAAAACAAAAGACAAAACGTCTTGACAAAACACCTCTTTTTTATTTTAATTTAACCAATGAGTTAAAATAACCGTTTATTTAAATAATATTGAAAATTTTTCTTGCTACTTGTTTTTAAGGAAAGACGCGGGTGAAAAACCGTAAAGAAAAATCGGATAAAACGACTGAACGTATTTTAGCTGCGGCGAGGACTGTATTTGCTGAAAAGGGTTACAGCGGAGCTCACATTGACGCAATTGCTGATCGCGCCGGCGTCAATAAAGCAACCATCTATTATCAAATCGGTGATAAAGATACCCTCTACGCTCATGTCATCCATCAGGTTCTTGGTAATACTGCTCAGAATATTGCTCAGATCGTGGCCTCGGCACAAAATCCGGAAGAAAAACTAAAAGC
>DJVN01000052.1:37498-39412 GCA_002441205.1 Syntrophaceae bacterium UBA6255
AGTATTTATCGAAACCGTACCGTTTCTTATTCACATGATGATCATGGGAACAATTCTTTTTTATAAAAAAGCGTCACCCATTAAAGACAAACAATCATGGATTCCCGCGGCCCTTAAAGTTCACGACAAAATCTTAAACAGAAGCCTGGGGGAGGAAGTGGCCGCTCTCATTCTCAAAGCGATAAAGCGATGACAAAGAAACAAAAATTACTGTTTGCTAGACAATGGAGGGTAAACGTTGAAGAAAAGAATCATCATTATTGTTTTTATCATTCTTTTTCTGGTTGTCGGGTCTCTTGTGTATGTCGGTCAGAAAAATAATCGTCAGAAAGGACTTTTTTATTCCGGCACAATAGAAACAACGCAGACGAATCTGTCTTTTCAGGTTGCCGGACGCGTTGCGCAGGTCTTTTTTCAAGAAGGACAGACCGTATCTGAAAATCAGGTTATCGCCGCATTGGATCGTTCGGAATTTGAATCGCGTTGTGAACAGGCCAGAGCGAATCTGGAACGGGCACAGAAAACAAAAAATCAACTACAAACCATGCTTAAAATAAGCACAAAAACTCTTCCCACGGAAGTTACCCGCGCCAAGGCTTCTGTTAAAGGCGCACAGGACACACTCCAAGATGCGGAGCGCAACTACCGGCGGTTTGAAGAGCTTTTCAGCAAGGAAGTCGTTACAGAAAAAGAACGAGATACCATGAAACTTCATTATGAAATTGCGCAGTCGAGACTGGCAGAAAGCGAATCGGTGCTGAAACTTGCCGAGGAGAACTTAACAAAAATTGACGCGATTAAGCAGGATATCGAAGTTGCGGCCGCACAAATCAATTTGGCTCGAGCGTCATTGAATCAAACATCTATTCAGCTTGATTATACGCAATTGATATCGCCCACGGATGGCGTTATTACCAGCCGCAATATCGAGCCCGGTGAAACGGTAACGCCCGGCAGAGAAGTCATCACCGTTTCCGACCTTTCCCGTGTCGATTTAAAAATATTTGTTGACGAAACGGAAATCGGCAAGGTCAAGCCGGGACAGAAAGTGGATGTAAAGATTGACACCTTTCCCGATAAAACCTACACGGGAACAGTTTCCTTTATTTCCCCGGAAGGTGAATTCACTCCCAAAATTATCCAAACCAAAAAAGAAAGGGTAAAGCTGGTCTATCTGGTGAAGGTGTCCATCGTCAATCCTGATTTTGAGCTCAAGGCAGGAATGCCGGCCGATGCCTGGCTCATCGAATAGCGGGGTTTGATAATGACCATGTCCCGCGAAAAATCATCGCCCATGGTGGAAGTCAAAAACGTCACCATGCGCTTTGGCAGCGTTGAGGCTGTTAAAGACATTTCTTTGAATGTTTCCAGAGGTGAAGTTTTTGGCCTGGTGGGATCTGACGGCGCTGGCAAATCGACACTGCTCAGGCTTATCGCCACCATGATCAAGCCGGCAAGCGGGGAAATTTTCATTGATAATCTCAATGTCGTTGCCGAAAAACAAAAAATAAAAAATGTCATAAGTTACATGCCTCAACGGTTCGGCCTTTATCAGGATCTGACCGTTGATGAAAACATGCAGTTCTTTATGGATATTTTCGATATTCCGCGTAATGAAAGAAAAAAACGCAGGGATAAATATCTGGGATTCTCCAATCTTCTACCTTTTACAGACAGGCTGGCCGGCAATCTCTCCGGCGGTATGAAACAAAAGCTGGGGCTGGCCTGCGTGCTGGTCCATGAACCGCAGGTGCTGATTCTGGACGAGCCGACCAACGGCGTTGACCCGGTGTCTCGCCGTGAGTTCTGGGAGATACTGGGCAACATGCAGAAGGAAGGCATGACGATTATAGTTTCCACAGCCTATCTTGATGAAGGTGAAAAGTGCGATACTCTGGGATTGATGCATAGTTC
>DJVN01000046.1 GCA_002441205.1 Syntrophaceae bacterium UBA6255
CATCCGGTAATGCACAGGCTCTTGCCGATGCAATTATAAAGCTTCTTGATGATCCGGAATTACGTGCCAGACTGGCAGGGGAGGGACGCAAGAGGGGGGTGCAAAAGTTTGATTGGGAGATTATTGCGGGGAAGTATGCAGTGGTTTATGAAAAAATAATCAACATGAAACAATTGGAATAATAAGATGCTTCGTTCATATTTTCGAATGTTATACCAAGGAACAATGGAAAAGTCCTACACCTTGGCATTCAAAGAAATTGCGAATGCGCTGTTTGATGGTGGACATTGCCTTGACTGCGGGGCAAATGAAGGAGGTTCATTCGACAGACTCAATGAGTATATCAAATTGGATAAGTCACGATACAATGGCTTTGAATGGAATGCCGAATCAGTTAACAGAGCGCAGCTTAAGGGACTAAACGTATTTCATGGCGATCTCAATAGAAAGTTGCCATTCGAAGATGGACAGTTTCGATGTGTCTTCGGTCTTTCCGTCTTGGAGCATTTGCTGAACGGATGTGCGTTTATGCGGGAGTGTCACCGTGTACTTGAAAAAGGTGGGCAATTGATCTTATTGACCCCAAACATAAGCACCTATTTTACAATTGCCTTGTTGTTGATGGGGAAAATGCCGTCCAGTGGACCTAATCCCGACTCGAATGCACTACTTGCCAAACAAGAAATTTATAAAGTTAGCGATCATAATTTAATACATGACTCGGAATCTGAAACACCTATCCATCGTCATCTTGTTGTGTTCAGCTATCGGGTATTGCGACAGTATCTTACCATGATTGGTTTTACTGAAGTTCACGGATACGGTTTCGGTCTATATCCTTTCCCTGCTTTTATGCAGCCTGTATTGGAAAGGACCGACCCATATCACTGTCACCAGATGGTTTTTGTGGCCCAAAAATAGTTGTTGCAGGCTATGTGGGGCAAAGCCACGCTTTGCGGTTCTAACAAAGGATATAAGCGCAACACAGTAGGGAACTACCGATCTAATTTTTTACACAAGAAAGAAAAAAACTTTCCAGCCGATTCCCCATTGTTGTCCACGTCGGCACTTCCAGCGGCAAGGCAACTGCGCTAGTGACTTGACGACGCAAAACAGTTACCAGGCTATCGACGTTGTCCGGTTCGTATAGGTATTCCGGTCTATCTTTCAGTAATTCCAGCATTGAACCTGTTGCCGCAGCGACAACCGGCACACCGCAAGCGATGGCCTCATAGAACTTCTGGGGGAAGCAATATTTGCCAAATTCCGACTCGCGATTACAGATTACGGAAACATTGAGGGCGGACAGTACAACAGGAACCTTTGGCGGTGGCAGCATTCCAAAATTATGCAGGCGGGAGCTCTTCGGAAGGGTGAGACCTTTATCGCAAGAACCGGCCAAAACAAGGTGCACATCAGCGCGTTCCTGAGCAAGTATTTCAAAAGCATTGAAAAGTGTTTCAATGCCGCGTGATTTGGAGATGGCACCGGCCGTGCCAATAAAAAGACCATCTTGTGGAAGCCCCAGCTCTCGACGGCAGCTTGCACGATCCATCGGATAAAAAATACCTTCAGGCACCGCGTTTTCAACAACCTCGATCGGGCACTTACAGGAGCTTGTTTCATGAACATATCGGGACAGTGGATGACTGACACAGGTGATGCCGTCAGCTTGACGAAGCGCACGGCGGAACGCTGAAGTCATTCCCGGAATCCGTGTGACCGAGAAACTCTCAAAATTGTCATATAAATCGATTATCAGAGATGCGCCCAGTTTCTTGGCAATGTGTACGCCCAAGATAGCATGGATAGCATCGGAACAGGCCCAAACCAGATCAGGATGGAAACATTTGCCTATCTCGTTGATTGTGTGCCAATAACTCTTTGAACCCCAAGGCAACAGTCGCTTGACGTTCAATGCATGCCAGATAACCTGCGCATTTTTTTCTATGTCATCGAGTCTGCCTTCGTTGCGGAACCGGTAACTCAGGCAAATTCCGGTAACTTCATGACCTGCGGCGGCCAGTGCCAACGGCAACTCCCGGAAGCGGCCATACCGATCATCAATCAAATCTCTGTTCATGTATTGGCGTTTGCTCAGGACTAGAATACGCATTTACAATGATTTTCTTTCCTCTGATTTTACCAGATTCCTTGCATTTTTCAGCAGTTTAAAGACGAAAAGGATAATCTGAATATATTTATGCTTTTCCGTTTCTGATTGAGCACGAAAATAATCACAAATTGCTCCCGCACGGTCTTTTCTGGAAGTGCCGGCAAAACCGAACGTGCCCGCCACAAAATCTCCTTTGCATATTCTGGTATTCTGGCTTGAACAGACCGTCTTTAGGAAAAGGACGTCAGCGCCTATCGGGTATAATGGAGAATAAAAACCAAATTTAGCATGTAAATCCTTGCGGATAAGCGACCCAACGGAATGTTCGGAAACATAGGCATGATGCGCGTATAACCACGGCCAGCATGGCTTGCGTTGCTCGATTATTCCATTACGCATGATGAGTGCAGTGACGATATCGGCTTCAGATTTTCGTGCATGATTCCGGTATTGGGTAATTGCATCCGGATTTAATCGATCATCCGCCCCCATTACCAAATAATATTCCCCCGTAGCCATCTGCAGGGCCTTGTTCATGGCGTGATAAATTCCAAAATCCGGTTCAGAAATCCACTTGGTTACTATATCACTGGCGGACTTTATCAATTCAACAGTCGCATCAGTTGAAGCGCCGTCCACCACAATCCATTCAAAATCCTGGTCTGTCTGCGATCGCAAACTATCAAGCAGACCAGGAAGAAGGTTAGCAGCATTGAAGGTAACAGTAATCACGGAAATAGTGGGTTTCATAAATTCATTTCCTTCAACTTAAATACTGATTACTCTCCCTTTAATAATTAAAGAATATCTTCCGCTAAGAATGCCTTGAAGAAACCTATGCCAACGTTCAGCGAAGGTTTTTTGGGAGGTGATAATAATTTTCCGGCCTGTGGAGTTGCGGATTGTT
>DJVN01000228.1 GCA_002441205.1 Syntrophaceae bacterium UBA6255
ATATCAGGCTTAACGAGTTTGCGGTTATTTTACATTTCTTCCAACCAATTTACGGGCGGACCTATTTTGACGGAAAACGCCGCGTGGAATGGCGGTAGTCACAAAATTAATGCAAACAGCGGCATTACAGTATTGAACATTTCCGCAATATTGATGGGAATAAATACTTATGATGGCGAAGCAGGTCTATTAGATGCAGCCGGATGCGCCTCGATGGCTGACACAAAACAAGGCGGCATCTGGGGAGATTATTCGGGATCGCCCACGCCGTCTGAGCTGGCGGAAGCATTGAAATCACTTGTTAAAAGCAAAAGCTGGGTAATCACGCTGCAGGGCGTTGCACAGCCGGGAGAAACTGGCGATGGGACAGGATTCCCGGCAGGATTCGGCGACTGGTGGAGGTTGTAGTGACAATAATATACAGAATAATTGATAAGCAGATAATTGCCATCTTTGAAGATGAGCCAGCAATCTTTTATGACGAGAAAAAGTATTCATGTATTGTATTTACTGATGAAGCGGAGATGGAGGAATATATCGATTTGCATGGTTTGATATTGCCTGAGTCATCAGAGTAACAAAAAATATGCTCAAGGAAATGTAAATGGAAGAAAGATTAATAGTCTGGTTTATTGGTTTTTTAATCGCGGCATTATGGGGATTGCTGCTTTATCTAATTAAGAAAAATTCGGCGGATATTCATAGTTTGAAGGATAAAAATGAAGCGCAAGAATTGAAGATACAGCATCTTAACGACAAGCTGTGGGGCGAGGAAAAGCTGACTAAGGTGATTGTGGATGCGGTTCGTTATTCGATGACGGAGTGGGANNCGGAGAAAAGACGATCCTACAAAATAGGAGGGAGCTATGCTTAGCGGAGTTTTGGGATTTGTGAGCGGGATCATTAAGCCGGCAACGGAATTGATCGATAATCTGACGACGACGAAGGAAGAGAAGCTGGAATTGAAAGCCCGGATGATGGAAATCGAAAATGCTTTGACGGCGAAGCTGATCGATCTGGAGACGCGGACGATCGAAGCGAAAGAGAAGATCATGGTGGCGGAATTACAGCAGACCGACAATTATACGAAACGAGCCAGACCAACGATCATTTACGGCGGACTGGCGATATTGGCATTAAATCACGTTCTCCTGCCATGGGCAGCGTGGTTTGGAATTCATATATTTTCCAAGGCGATCAATTTGCCGTCGATCACATTACCTTCCGAATTCTGGATTGCGTGGGGCGGCGTGTGCGGCGTTTATGCGTTTGGGCGCAGTAAAGAGAAGCTGGCAGGTGTGAAATGACGAATTTGAAGCGGATCATATATGAGGTGCAGTTTAAGAGAATCATGGAGAAGAAGGGGTATCAATATTTCAGCGATGCTCCTTATGATGTGAATTTTATAGGTATTCGCAGCCGTGATGAGACCCCTGACGTTTTTAATGATCTGCTGGTGTTGGAATATCGGGATTACGTTGGGGAGCTGCAAACCAAAACATTTACAGCGACGACGGATCCCGGGTTGTATTATCTGCTCAATCCGATCAATTTGAAAGGGACGGCGATATTGAAGCCCGGTCAGTATCGGGGGGTTTTCAAAATCGGGGAGCATCGAGGACTGCCGGCGTTGGTTCAAAATAAAGAGATAACTGTGATCCGGGACTTCAATCGAGACAGCCGGCTGGATTTTGATCAGCGAACGGAGGAGACCGGCTGGTTTGGCATCCATGTTCATCGCGCCTGGGAAAAGGGGAGCGTGAAGGTGGGCAAGTGGAGCGCCGGCTGTCAGGTGATCGCCGATCCGGTGGAGTTTGAGATATTTTTGAGGATCATGGAAGAGGCGCGAGTCATTCACGGCAATGCGTTCACATACACATTGCTGGAAGAGAAAGATTTGGGATTGCGCGGAAGCGGATAGAGAGGTAATTATGGCATGGTACACATTACCGTTGATTATGGGCGCCGGTAAACTTACGGCGCAATTATTGAATAAACCGAGAAGTTATCGACCCGATTTGAGCTGGCTGAATAAGCTGATCAACGAGCGTAAAAGCGACATAGGCAAGAAGAGCACCTATAATCTTATGATGCAGGGGGCGAGCGAGCAGGCAGGCACGGCGGCGGCAAGAGCAAGATCGGAGAATAAATATAATGCTTATAATCAAGGATTGGAAGGCAGTGGAATGGTGGCGAGCAGTGAACTTGATATTTTGAAGAGCAGCAACGCATTCCTGAAGGGCGCCAGCAACCAGGCGATGATCCAGCAGCGGGGAGAGGACAGCAGACTGCGCAGCAACATCGATGAAATGACGATGATGAAAGAGCAGATCAAGTCTCAATACAGGCAGCAAAACCAGATGGCAGAGGATCAATGGAAAAGCGGCTTGATCAATACGGGAGTGGATACGGCATTGAACCTGGCAACGGCGGGAATAAACAATGCAGCAGCCTGGAAAGAGGCGGAGGAACTGGCGCAAGCGAGCGGCTGGACGGGAGACCTGCGCACATTGGGCAGCGATCCGACAACCGCATTGAAAGCGCTGGGAATGCAAACGGGCAACCAACAGACCAAAAAGTATATCGATACTCTGATGAATTTGAAAGATATAGGCGTTGAGGATTTAAAAACAATGTGGCAAAATAAAAATATTTCTGAAAAACAATTTGAGAGTCTCTTTTCCGAAAAGCTGAAGCTTTTGGAAGGAGATAAACCTTCTTTTCAATATACAACGTCGGAGGGGCAGGTGGTGAGCGGAAGAGCCAGCGGCTTGGAAGCTGTGAAAAAATTAGAGGGCGAGCCCTTAGATTTTGCAAGGCTGACCGCACAGGAAGGGTTGGACTTCGAGAAAGTGGTATTTCCCGGGCAGGAAGAGCCAAAGTCGGAAAAAGACTGGTATTTAGGCAGCGATGGCTTGGAACATGAGCAAGTGAGAAATTCGACAACGGGGCAGTGGCAAGATACGGGAATTACCAGAAAAGCTAATTATCAAGACAGGGACACACAGGAAAAGGCAAAGGATACGCTTACCAATATCATTAGCACATTAGAAATTTATGATGCACAGGCTGGCGGCGGCATGCTCGGAAAAGAGCTTGCATATAAACTCGCCAATAAAGAATATTCGACTGATAAAGAGGTCAAGAATGCGATAAGAGATTATGTGTTTAATCTTGAAATACCAATAAATAATCTGGATATTTATGCGATCTGGGCTGGAGCGACTCCCGAAGAAATGAAGGGAACTAATGAAGCCAAACTCTTTACTGTGAGAATGGCGCTTTATGAAAAGCTGACAAAGATGTTTGATGCTGTGCCGGAAGAGATGTATTTGAAAGGAACCGATTTGAGAAGCCAGGCGGGAGGTTATAATTGGTGACATACAGTTTTGATCAATACACCAAGGCATTGGAACTTCAAAAAACATATCAGGACCCGGCAACGATCGCGCTCATGAATGACGAAGAGCGTGATCTTCTGAAAAGGATCAATAATTACGTCACCAATTTTGCGAAGGATTATGAAACGACCCGCCAACAACAAATTCATGATCCCCGGCGCCGTGCTTTGGATTTTCCTGTTGCGCAGGAGAAGCAAAAAGCGATTCTAACGCCCGATAAAACAAAAACGACTCAAGATACCACTGAGAGGAAGATCGACGAACCTACAGCAGAAAATGAAGGCTGGGCAGGGGTAAATGAGAGTTTACTGGCAGCGATAGCGGAGAATGAGCAGAAGCTTTCCGGCAAGATTGATGAAAACCGGTTTGAAGGATTGAAACAATTCAAAGTGAAATATCCGCCGGAGAAGTATCAGGAGCTATTGACCTCGGAGCTGGGGAAAGCGGGCGTGGTGCCGACGCTGGAAGGCGTGATAACCAAAGGGAAGCGGGCGGAACTATCTGAAGAAGAAGAAAAAGTTTTAAAGTTTAAACAGGATATGGAGAAGGCAAATAGCGACAATTTTGATTTGATACAAGAAATAAGGAGGGATGAACCCTGGTATGATTGGCAAAAAATCTATAAAGAAAGCGGCAAGGCAAAAGTGGATGCTTTGTCGAAAGAATTACGGCAAGTTACGGATCAGGAAACTTATGATCAAAAGTATTTGGAATATGAAGCCGCTCTTAGCGAGATGCAATCTAAAGATATTGGACAGGTCTTTGAAAACAGTATGAGCGGCAAGCATCCGGGATTGGTTGAGAAAATCTCTAAGGAAGTTGTGAAAAGATACCAGAATAGTAATCCAGGAATGCCATCATTTGAAAACATTGGCATCAAAATCTCGCCGGAAGCAGAAAAGAAGGCAAAAGAGATGCTTCGGAAAACCATGAAACAGACAGATGAAAAGGGGCTCTTTTATGCGAAATCAATTGATTTGGAAAAGAAGAATTTAACTAATTATATTGAAGAGAAGCGATCAAACGGAATGGACCCGAACCGAACCATGACAGCATCGCAATGGAAGCAGATGAAAGCAGACGAAGTGAAACGTCTGAAAACTACCGACAGCATCGTGCGTTTGGGGCTTACCTTTGCCAATAACATGATCGGTGGAATAACAAAGACGGTGCCTTTGACGGCAGATTTTTTATGGGATGCTGTTCATACTCCGCAAAATCTTCTTTCCAATATAAAAGGATTGGAGTTTTTACGATCAACCAGCGGCAAGCAATTCAGGAAGAGTATGGGCGCGGCTGATCCGTTTGCGATATTTGATACACTGGCAGAAAAGAATTTAAAAATAGCTGAAGAATATACACCATTAAAGAAATTTGATAAAAATTTGAATGGAATGGTATCCAGCGTGAAAGATGCTATTCAGGAAGGTGATAAAGAAAAGTTGAAAAGCAGCTTAAAAGAAGCCGGCGAGTATTTTGGAATGCACTCATCGATAGCAATTGCTCAGATAGCGCAAATGATGGGAATTACTTATGCTACGGGCAATCCGCAGCTTGCTTTTGCGACATTGGCAGCATCGGCAGGAGGCCAAAAATACAGGGAATTGGAAAAGCTGGACATCAGCGACGAGATAAAAACGTCTAATGCTATGGCAACCATCGGATTGGTATATTTGAGCGAGAATATTTGGGGTGCACAAAAGTGGCTGAATAATCTGGTGAGACAACCAGAATATTATAAGCCGCTAAAAGAAGGCATGGAATCCGGTTTAAAAGCCATCTTTAAAGGTGGCGGACAGGAATATGCGGAAGAATTTATTGAAGGCATTGGCGGAGACGTGCTCGATCTTGCTCTTGGCGTAACAAATTATGATAAAATGACAGCTACCGACAAGATAGAACTGGCATTGGCAAAAATTGGCGAATATAATGAGCAAGGGATATTTGGCTTTGTAGGAGGTTCGTTTGGTGCTGGAACCAATAATTTTATTCAAAAGCAATTTCAAAAAACAAGTAAAGAACAGTTGAAACAGGAAATAGCAGAAGATGAAGAAATAGCAGCAATAAGGAAAGGATACCAGGATTTAAAACCTGTGGAGTATAAGCAGAATCTGGAAGCGATGGCAAGCGGCAGGCAGGAAGTGAAACCGGAACCAGCTAAGAAGCCAACTCTTCCCAAACAGCTTGAGAATAAATATCCTGAGAAGGTGCTGGATCGGTTGGAAAAGATCGATAAAATGATCGTGAATGGAAAGCTGGAAGAAGCAGGCAAAGAGATAGAAATATTCGAGCAGAACAGAGAGAGTATTATTAAAAACAGCGGCAAAGCGGGAGCGGAAGTTTCCGATTATTTTTCGGATATTAAAAAAGGATTTGAGATAGCGAAAGCCCCCCCTCTGGGAGAGGAAACACCCCGTCAGACTTCGTCTGCCACCCCTCTACAAGAGGGGAATGCGGCGAAGCTGGATAAGTTTTTGAATGAATTGGAAGAGCTGGCAGGGGGAGAGGAGGGGAAGGAAACGAAAGAAAAAACAAGATATAAAGAAGAAACCGAAAATAGGGCTAAGGCGGAACAGTGGGCATTGTCACAGGAGAAGGATTTAGATCATTATAAAAAATATGGTATTCATCCCATAGGCGAATACGAAATAACTTATAGGGGAGTCAGCAAAGAAGAATGGGATAACATTCAAAATGGCGGAACGTTCCAAAGTCGGGGACTTAACACAAACATGACATATACTACACCAAGCAAGGATTTGGCGTCTGCTTCAGGTAAAGGTGTGAAGGCTGATGTCGTAATAGAATTTAAGCCAGAAGCAAAAACAAATATGCGTGAAGGTGATTCAAAGCTGGGGTCAATAGAATATGTCGGCGAAGGATTAAACTTGTCAGATGTGCAGCGTGTAACCGATTCAGAAGGCAACGTGATATACGATGCGACAACAGGCGCTGTAACAACAGATGAAAGAAGGACGCCAGTAGTAGGAATAGGCGATTTGCACGGCGAAAATCCAAATAATCTAAAAGCAGATATGGTTGATTCCGGCATTATCGACAGCAATGGTAAATGGCTAACCGACAAAGTGGTTGTTCAGATGGGTGATGTCACAGATCGTGGCGAATATTCATTGGAATTAATGGACTTTTTAAGTAAAGTTCAAAATGAATCCGGCGGAAAACTTGTCAGAGTTTTAGGTAATCACGACTTATTTCATATTCTGAATAAAGCCTATATGCTTGGAGCTAAAGGTGACACAAATATAACAAAGAAATTAAGAGAAGCAGTGGCTAACGGAGAAATCGTTGCCGCTTGGTCAGAAGGTGACACAATATACACTCATGCAGGGATAGACTTAAATTTCTTTCCTGAGTATAAAGGTAAATCGGTTAAATATATTGTAAATGATTTGAATAACAGATTAATGAAAGCCGTAGAAACCGGCGACTTTTCAGATAAAATATTCGATACTGAAAGCGGCATATTCTGGACACGAAACAACATTGAAAATAAACAATTCCGGCAGGTAGTAGGACACACGGTAAAATCACTTAAACACACTTATAAAGATGGCGACAGAGTAAAATACATTGATACCGGTAGAATCTTTGATGGTGACAGAAAATTCTTTAATAATACTGTTTCTGATATTGGAAAGCCAGATGTCAAAAAGGAAATCAATCGTATCCCGAAGAAAGAACTTGGGAAGGGGGAAGGTAAAAAGGTATTTTATCGTGGTGGAGGCGAAGGCGCCAGCTATGAGGGAACCGCCCAAGATATTATAAATTATGAGCAGAAAGAGCTCGGCAATAAAGACGTTATCCCGGTGGACGGCATTGATCTAAAAAGCATAGAGGCGAAAAATACGATGTGGGTCACGGAAGAGCGAGGCGATGCTGAAGAATATGGGGAAGTTGATGAAGTTCCTCTTAATGAAGGCGAATACATGATTATTGCCAGAGATGGAGACGGCGGGGTTCTCATAGAAATATTTCAGAAGCCGGATAAACTATTAGGACAAAACACAGATGGGCATGATTTATATCAAGACAAGAATGGGTTTCGATATTATGTTAATAAAGGCGTTCAGTATGACTCACCGATAAGCGTTACATCAGAGGGGGTCATTGCAGATGAAAAATTAGATATTCTAATTAAAAAGAATCGAACAGAATTTGTAACTGAAGAAGAAAGAAATGATGCAGCAGTGAAAGCTAAGATATTATGGACAACGAGAGATGATTCTGGAAAATTCAGAATATACATTAAAGGTAAAGAAGCTTTTGCGACAGATAGCCGAAGTATACTCTTAGACAAATTGTTCGAATATGAAAGAGAATATGCAGAAACAGGTATTAAATTATCACCGAAAGAAATATCGAAATACATAAAAGTAGAAACAACTGAATCAATCGAAGAATCCAAACCGGAATCCATTTTAACCGCCGAAGAACCGAAGCAGCAGGAAGCCGAAAAGCAACCAGTTGAGAAGAAGAAAGCGAAAGAGCCAATGGTTGAGAAACCGAAAGCCACCAGAGAAAGTGCAATATTAAAGGGCAAAGATTATAAAGAAATCAAGCCAGACAAACCGGAAATAAAGCACGGCGAAGAAACAACCCTAAAAGAACAGAAAAAATACATCATCGATGCTATTGACGATGCTATTGATGAAGCCCCTATCGGATTGATGAGCAGCAAAAACTTAGAAATGCTAACCAAAGGAATGAACGAAGAAGAACAAAAAAAATTCTGGGAGAAAAACGCCAATCTTTCCGGGAAAGACTTTCCTGAATATGTTTTTATAAACGTGCCGGGCGATGGAGAATTTGCGCTCATAAACAGCAAAGTGAACCTGACGAATTTTAAAAACAAAATCAAACATTTAGATAGAGATGATACCGGAAAAATGCGCAATCCACTCAAAACATATTCTCCGAATAAGAGAATCACGCAGGAAGAAATCGACCAGAGAACCATAAAGGAATTTAATGAACATTTACGTTCGTTACAAGGTGATTTGGATGAAAGACGCAACAATATCAGACAAGATATTCGGAGCAAAACCGATTTCGTTAAATTACGCAGCGAAGTAGAAAAATTATTACAAAAGAATAGCATTCCAGACCTAAAAGATAAAATCGAAAAATATGAAAAGAATAAATCAAAATTAGGAAAAAAGGCGCTTGAAAATTATGAAGGCGTAAAATCTCAGCTTTCAAAAGTAAAAGCGGAATACGAACGTCTCAATAATAAACTGGATGAGATTGAAAAAGATATTGATGAAAAAACAGAAAAAGCCGTGAAAAAAGACAAACGATATATCGAATTGGAACAGGCAATCCAGAAGACAAAAAACTCGATCGCATCCATTTATAATGATTATAACAACATTGGAAGAGACGTAACAGATGATGATATAAAATTCTTTGAGATAAGAAAATATGTGAAAGAGCACATTGCCGATCTGACAGAAGCTAAGAAAAAGGAAGTTAAAGGCAGATTATATGAAATAGTTGCGCGAACGGCAAGTAAATTTAATGTGAATGTGAATAGTGATCTTTATAATCGAGTAAAAGATTTGATAAAAGAGAAGCTGGGAATTGCGGTCGAGAAGAAAGAGGATACTCCCCTTTCTCTGAAATCTGGAAATGAGAAGCAGCAGGAGAATGAAAAGATATTGAAAAGTTACGGCGCTCTTGGACTTTCTGAAGAAGAGAAAAGTAAAATCCTGAAAAAAGATAAGGCGATAAATCTATTGAATAGCCGCTTTAACCAACTGGCAGAAGAAGGCGATCTGACACAGATGGCGGAAGTCGAGAAAAAGATCGATGAAGAGAGAAAAGAGATAAATAAGATTGTGAAACAATCGAAAAAAGCAATTGAAGAACAGGGAAATGAATCTGAGGAACTGGAGATGAGCTCTCGCACCTGGGGCGTGGAGATGCCCAGAGATTCGGAAACGAGTGAAAGGATAAATAAAACGCAGATCATAAAAAAAATTGAAAAGATGTTTGGAATACCGATTCGGGGCAAAGCAACCAAGCGTTTTCGAGCTGCCGGCATATACTCCCCCCGGGAAAAACTGATCCGTCTGAAAAAATGGGGTGAGCTGGAAGTATTGATGCACGAACTGGCACACGGAATAGACTATAATCTTCGTAAGATATACGGCAAAAACTGGAAGAAAGACATAATTTCCTCAGAGCAAAAGAAACAGGCAATTACAGAGCTGGCTGATCTGGATTATGATCAAAAAAAGAGACGTCCCGAAGAAGGTTATGCGGAGTTTATGCGCTATTGGTTAACGACTGAGGAAGCTCAGAAGCAGGCGTCGGCGTTTTATGAGCATTTTGAGAAATTTCTTGCAGATCATGAAGGTCTGAGAACGAAGCTGATCAAATTGAAGGATTATATGAAAATTTGGCAGCAGATGGGAGCAGAAGAGCGCATTATGGCTCAAATCGACTGGAAGGGAGAACATACCGGAGAGAGAAATCTTGGCAATATAACGAAGCGATTTGTTCGTTATTTTCAAACACACTGGATCGATGAGCTTGATCCCTTTAAAAAAATCGTGAAAGCGATACAAAAGGAAACCGGAAAAGAGCTTCGACCAACCCAAAATCCTTTTGAATTGGCAACCTACAGCAAAAGCAAATCAACGATAATAGCGAGAACCTTTGTGATGAAAGGCGCAGTGGATGAAACGGGAAATAAAATTGGAAAATCTTTATTGGAAGTATTGAATCCGGTGGGGCGAAAAGACATAAAAAAATTCATTATTTATGGAGCGGCGAAAAGGGCGTTGGATTTGCATGAAAGAGGAATAGAAAGCGGATTTGACCATGAGGACGCTCGCTGGTATGTGGAACAGAATCAGAATGAAATATGGGATAAAGCCGTCGAAGGGATAACCGAATGGAGCGGACAATTGGTGGATTGGATAGTTCGCGCTGGTGGATTATCGGAAGGAGAAGCGCAATTAATGAGATTATTGAACCCGATATATGTTCCGTTTAAAAGAGCATTTTCCAATGATCTGGAAATAAAGAAAAAGAAAGGGAAATTTGCCAATACAAACTCAGGAATCTATAAGATACGCGGCAGCGGGAGACCCATTATAAACCCGGTGGAGAGCCTGATTTCACAGGCAAGCGAATTGATATTGAAAGCACAGAAGCTGAGAGTGGCAAAGGCGGTGGCGGAATTAACCGACATCGATGGAATTGGCGGATTTATCAGCGAAGTGCCTGCTCCATTGCAAAGATTTACAGCAGATATTACCGATAATTTACATTCATTTTTGAAAAAATTGATTGAAGAAGGCGTAATATCTGAGGAAGCAGACATATCAGAAATAGAATTGGGTAAGATCATCGAGATATTCAGCCGAGGAAGCAATTATTTTGGAAAAGATAATATCTTGCGCATAATAGTGAAAGGAGAACCCAAATTTTTTGAAGTACATCCCGATTTGTATCAGGCATTGATCGGGCTCGATCCTATGAAGCTGCCGGCTGTGTTGAAAGTGTTTTCCCAATTTGCCCGTTTAGTAAGGCTGGGAGCAACCGGTTTGAAAATGAGTTTCGGATTGGCACGCAATCCCTGGCGCGATGCTTTCACTTATGCGGTGCTGTCCAAAAACAAATTTTCCATTCCGATAAAACCAATAAAAGGACTGGCAAAAGAAATAGCAGCCAGCGAAGGAAGTTTGACATCACGATTTAAAAGAGTGGGAGGAGAACTGGCTGGGATGATGGGGATGGATCGGCTGGCAGCCATGAAGACCTATGATGAGATGCTGGATAGGATGTTGGGAAAAATGGGAAAAGCGCTACATGTGGTGAAACACCCGATAGACAGCCTGAGAATGATCTTAAATGTGACTGAGATGGGACCGAGAATAACAGAACTGGAAGATCAGTATAATTATTATAGAAAGAAAAAACCCGACTGGAGCGAAGAGGATTGTTTCATCAAAGCCTTTAATGACGCCCAGGACGTGACAATCAATTTTACGAAGGGTGGGGCAGACGCTAAGGTTTGGAATGAGATAGCTGCTTTCTTTAAGGTGGCAATATTGGGACCGGAAAAAGTATTTCGCAGCTTGCGAGACCGCCCGTTGGCAACGATAGTGAAAGGGATATTGTATGTTACCTTGCTTTCCATAGCCAACTGGTTTAAAAATAAAGATAAGGAATGGTATCGGAATTTGCCGCCGGCTTATAAATATGGGAATTTCTGGTTTGAGTTGAATGAAGACACGATAATTCGGCTACCTATACCGTTTGACGTGGGTGTGATTTTTTCTGCTGCGCCGGTGGCGGCATTGGATCACTGGTTTTTGCATGATGACGAGAGCTGGAAATATTTTACCGATTTGGTGAAAGGTCAGGCTCCCAATGTAGCTCCTACTTTTTTTCAGCCCTGGTATGATGTAGCTACGAATAAAAATTATCTGGTCGTTCCGATAGAAAGCAGGGCGGATCAGATGGAATATGTGACGGAACGCGAAAAGCGATATACCAAAGGATACGCCAAAATACTATCAAGAGTATGCGATAAAATGGGAGTGAAACTTTCTCCTATTCAGATAGATTATATACTTGATGCTTATACTGGTGGTTTTTTGCGACAATTTCAGGACACTCCCATAATAAGCGATTTGATATTGAGGATGCCGGAACAGCCGAGAAGACAGCTTGATGAGTTTTTTGCTACTCGAGAAGTATTGAACCAAAAAATGAATAGCGGCATACTGACGAATGACCGTGAAATAGCAAAGTTGAATTTATACAACAATTTTTATGAAAGAATATTGATGAGAGACAAGAACAGCCCTGGACTTTTGAAACAGATAGCGCTTCTCGATCCTAAAAAAGACAGAGAAAAAATAAAAGAGCTGTATGGAAAAGTAAATGAGATTTTGAAAATAGTGAATGAATTTGACGAGCGGTCGGATTAATTCCTATAAAATGACACGGAGGTGCAAAAATGAAAAAACGTCAAACAATCCTGATGGTCTTTTTGATCATTGCGATCACGTTTTTGTGGGCTGACGCAGGTCCGCCCGGCAAAGCGCCGGAACAGCCGACTCCGGCTAACGTGCGCAGTTTTTCGGATAATGCTGTTTCCCAGGTGGAAGTTTATGGTCTGATCATTAACCGGGAAAATCCACTCCCGGGACAGAATGTGATTTGTGATGCGGAAATCCTGATAAATGTATCCAATTCTATTGTCAAAAAATCTTTTTTGGGCAGGGATCAGTTATCTACAAATATTTATAGGCAAAACGAAAGCGGGAACGTCGTGAGCAGACATCCCGAATTTGGCTGAAGGCTCTCATAAAAATTCTCCTTCAAATAGAAGCCGGTAGAATTTCAAACTACCGGCTTTTTGCTATAATAAAAAGGCTTCCCGGAAAGAGAAGCCTTTTGCAATAAACACTACAACAATGTATCACGGAGCGAGATGAGCAGCTCGCGATACCATTTCCAGATGCGGCGAAGGAGGCGGGTGAACTTCATAAAATCTCCTTCGGATCATTCTGCTGTCCTCATGATGTTATCGATCAGAACGATGATGTTTTGAAGCTCGGTATTCAGAAACCCCATAACAGAGCCGAGATGCGGGATGGAAATATCTTGAATGGAAATGAGCAGGATTTGATATTCCTGATAAGCCCGTTCCAGTTCTTGAATGCGGTCGGAGATCGATTGTAATTGATCTATCATAATAATTCCTCCGCCTTTAATATCGCCGTTGTGGTGACGAGGTTGTATTTCTGATAGTTGTGATGATAGCGCTGGAATTTGATACCGAATTGTTTGAGGTATTTTTCCAGACAGTAAGCCTTGGTGGCCGAGATGGCCGAGAATGGCGGCGGTTTCTTCCTGAGTGAGATTGCGCTCGAGGCGATAGTAGATGATCTTTTTGTATTCCTCCTGAATGAGCGGGTAGAGCCGGACCAGAAAAGAGAGAAAGTCGTCTGAGGAAGAGAGGGCTTTTTTGCCGCGCTGATTGAAGTAGTTGTTTACCAGCTCCCTTTGAACAGCCCAGGCGGTATCATCGGTGAGGGATTTGACCAGCATGAGGTAGCCGGACTCGGTGAATACATTGAGATTAGTTACTCTTTTTTGCGTGGGACAAATAGTCACACCGTCATTTTGAGAATTGATCATATCGTAATCAATTCCTTTAATAAAGTGTTTTTTGTTGCGATAGAAATTTTTTCTTACTGTTTCGAGAGGAACTTTGTGGACTTTTGCAATATCCTTAAACGTTACGACTCTAATGCCTTCAAATTCACGGACGGGAAGGCTGCTGCCGTTGATGGTGATAAGTTGGTTACTCATCGTTTACCTCCTGGGTTTCACTAAAAAAAACAGCCGAGACCTGTGCGCTCCCAGGAAGCGTCCGGCGGTTGCCCGATCGGAAGTCTCGGCTTATAGCGATTGACGCAATAAACACAAAAAGCTGATTGGAGCCAGCTTTTCAACTCCCCAGGATTCACAGTTTCAAAATTGAGGAATTAGGGGGTAGGTGTCAAGTTGAATTTTTTTTAATAGGTTTTAGATTATAAAAAAAACACCACAAGGTGCTAATACTAAAAAAAACGTCCGAAGTAATTGCTTTATAGTCTTTTTGGATAATAGCAAAATACCCGAAAAAGACGATAAAAATTACAAAAAGTATTAAAAGAAGATATAAAACAAATTTTGTTTTTTGGGGGGCGACAAATAATCCCACATTTATGTAAACTATCCCCATGAAAACACTGGTAAAGACGTTTAGATAAATTTGTCCAAACACATTATCTGGTTCAATAAACATATAGCGTAAGCCGAATGAAAGGAGAAAATACATGCCATAATAAGTTAAAAAGATCGAAGCAAACGCAGCAGGGATAAATACTGCCCATCTTACAATTATCCATTTCATTTTTCCACCTTCCTTATAGTGAGCAAATATGCGGCTCCAAAGAATAGGGTAGAGATGGCAATTTGCGTTTGGAGCAAGTCGTGGTAAATGCGGTAAAATTGATTTGAATCTGCAATATCTTTAAACTCGCCTTTATGAATGATATTCCCTATAAAATGATATTTATAAGTATTCCATTGTTGATAAGAAAAATAACAGGGCGGGAATAAAGACATCGCAACTAATGAGAGCATGTAAATGACGATAATGATTTTTCTAAGTGTTTTCATTTTTTTTCCTCCTGAATATAAATTTTAATATAATAGCAAATAATTGAAAGATCAAATTAAAGAGAGCGGCGATAAGTTTGAAGATGAGGGAAGCGAAATACATGATCAGAGTGGTTGAGAGAGGTTATTGAGTTCATTCTGGCATTTGAGGAGAGTGTCGAGCAGGAGTTTATTTTGATTGGTGAGGTCTTTGATGATGTTGAGGTATGGGATGTCGGATGTTTTGGGCGGGGTGAAATTATTTTTGGCGCCGAGCAGCAGCCAGTTGAGGTCGATATTGAATTTTTGGGCGAGGGTGGCGACGGTTTGGAGAGAGGGAAAATTGGCGCCTCTTTCGATGGAAGAGAGAGAAGAGGGAGTGATGCCGAGATCCTCGGCGAGCGTTTTTTGAGTTTTTTGCAAATTATAGCGAGCCTGAACAAACCGCTTACCAATCGCTGTTTTCAGTATTTCTTCCATTTCTTCCTCACAAAATCAGGTCAAAATATATTTTTTTTGTTGACAGCTAAAATAAGCGATCAACTTTTGACCCATAGGGATTAAAGAAAAAGATAAGTGAAAAAGGCAAGGAAAAAAATAAAATGTGTGAAAATTATTTTTTGGGATTTTTTCATAACCATATATTTCGCCATTATAAATCTCAAGGAGAAAAAGGTCTGACAGCCTTTTGCAATAAACACAAACTGGCTTATGCCAGCGTCAAAAAGATATACCAGGGTAGCGAGAGCTATCCTGGTGTAACTTTATTGGTGAAGGAAGCGATCTTGAAGGATTTGTCTGAAAGCCCGTCATATCCTGAGAAGTATTTGAAATTGATTGAAGAATCTTATGAAAGTTTGAGGTGAGAGATGATTCGATTAGCTAAGGATCGGGCAGGCAAGTATTACTTGGACGGTAATGGGCAGAAAGTTTCGCTCAATAAACTGACGGGTCGGGATTTTTTCACGGAAGAGGAGCTGCGATCCGATATTCTGCGCGGACTGCTGATCGTCTGCGGGTATGAGTCGGCAGAGGTGAGTGAATTATTGGAGATGACGAGCAGAGCGACCTGGACATCGCAGGTGGTTGACCGGGATGAATTGGAGAAATACATTAAGTATCGCAATAAGCAGCTTGAGCAGAACCAATTTGACAATCTATTGAACGAGCTGCAATATAATCGGCGACTTCTGGAAGGTCAGAGTGATCTGATCCGGATGTTGAGCGCCGAGCTGGTGAGCTTGAAGAGGAATTTTGAGACGCCGAGCTATGTGGACATAGATGAAGTTCATAAGCTGTTTCCTCAATATCAAGTGCGATCTTTGCGGAACATCGTTTGCAAGAATAAGCATTATGACGAGCAAATGAAAATGTGGCGGAGTTATCTTCATATTGGGGAGTTTCATCTGGAATTCAGGAAACCGGCAAACACAAAACGCTGGCTGGCAGACCGGGTGAATTATGTACCTGAGAAGAGCAAAACTTACGATTCGAAGTTTAAAGAGAAGATCATGGAGCGACTGAAGCATGGAGTTCGATATTTCTGGATAGGATGAGATTTTTTTTTGTGAAAAACTATGATCATTGTGATGGGTTTTGATCTGGAACAATGATTATGTTCCGAATCAAGCTATAGAGTGGTTAAAAAGCGAGTGTTTTGAGATATTGCCCTGATATGGCGAAAGGCTATTCAGTCAGCGAAAATAGGGAAAAGGCAACCAGTGATAATATACAATAGGTTTTGGTAAAAATCATAGTTGTCTAACTTATTTTATTTGTGTGAAATAGGATATCCAATGCAATCAAAACACTTCGAGAGAAGTGTTTTTTTTTATTATTAACTATGAACAAAATGAATATGGAGGTGAAATGAGCAGAAAAAAGGTTGTAACGATCGAAAGCCTGGAAGCTGAATTCAAAGTGATACTTGATAGTTTCGTAGGCTTTCCCACGCACCAGGTGGCGTTGTGTCGGGCACAGCAGCTTGGAGAGCAATTGGGACAGGCAAAAATGCTATGCCTGCATGATGATGAACAGATCGAAATAGAAATCAGCGAAGGCAATGAAATCGCTGAAATCAAATCTATTGGGGGCAATCATGAATGAATATGAATTTATCGAGAATTTGAAAGCCGATCCCGACTGGAATGAATTTGAATATGTAAGTTGGCTGGCAGCGTCGAATCCTGAGGGGACGGAGCTTGAACAGATCAGCCAGTTTCTTTCCGGGAAATGCCCGGAGTTTTCCGAGTTGGAGATGGTCATCTGGAATGAGGAACACCTAACAGCAGAAAGTCCCGAACTGACCTTCCTGATGGAGACCATCATTTATCAGTGGTATTTAATTTATCTCAAGTATGTGCGCGGGATAAATTATATTTGAAAAGCCATCCCCCAAAAATGGCAGCCGGCTCCGCGACATCAAACCTCGGGCGGGAAACTCCCGCCTGGCGGAGCCGGTGAAAAGAGATGAGAAATGAGAGGTGAGAGATGATTGAAATGCCCCAGAGATTGGAAGCAAATAATCCCGAACACATAAAATTGGTTCGGGATTATGAAAGAGCGCATGGTTTTGACCGGGTAACGGGTGAAATCGTCGCTGTCGATCAAAAATTCAAGGTTACATTGATTGCGACAACGACAATTCGCGGCAAAGCGACTACAATAATTGAAGCAAAAAACGCAGCAGAGGCGGAAGAGAAAGCCTTAGCAGATGCAGATTTGTTAGCTTTTGAAATCGATGATTTTCATCGGGATATGCAATTTGAAGATTATGAAATTGAGGATGTGACACTGATGAAGGAGCCAAAATGTGGAACAGAAGGACAAAATGAAAGAACACAACTTAAACTTGCATTCGTATAATGGTCGGGTGGTGTGCCGTGCAGTTTACGGATACGGCAAACACCTTGTTATATGCCGTTCAAAATGGAGGGAAAAATGAATGTAACTTTTGAAACTAAACACGGAAACAGGGGTGGAAAAGACGAATGGTTAACACCACCAGAAATAATAAAGGCATTAGGAGAATTTGATTTAGATCCTTGCTCGCCGATAAATCGACCGTGGGACACAGCTAAAAAGCATTATAATATATTTGATAATGGATTAGAACAACCTTGGACTGGCAGAGTTTGGTGTAATCCACCTTACGGAAAAGAAACTGGATTGTGGCTAAAAAGATGTGCTGAATATGGAAATGCGATTGCTTTAACTTTTGCAAGAACTGAAACCAAAATGTTTTTTAGCTGTGTATGGGATAAGGCAACAGCAGTTTTCTTTATAAAAGGAAGATTGAAATTTCATCACGTATCAGGTGAGCAGGGGACGAGTGCTGGATCACCAAGTGTATTAATAGCTTATGGGAAAGAAAATGCAATCAAACTTAAAAACAGCGAAATAAGTGGTATGTTTTTATGGGTGAATGGCATATAACACAAAACTGCCCTGCAACGCAGGGAGTAACTGTTATGAAAGGAGTGACCGATGAAAGATACATTTAACTTCAGCCATAATTACTATAAATTTGAACGTCCTATATTCAGCACAATCCGGGGCACGGACGCTTGTTTGCAATATAAAATCGGGCAGATTGTGAAGATCAAGATTAATCGTCGTCTGATCGGAACAGCAAAGATCGTGAATAAAACTCAAAGCGCTATTCGGGATATTTCGATCGATTTTTTGAAGATGGACGCAGAATATCCGGGCAGAGAGATCAATTCGCATCAGGATTTTTGCGATCTGCTGAACGAATTCCGAAGGTTCAATAAGCTGAATGTAAACAGTGAAGTCAGCGTATTCTTTTTGGAATGGGTTGAGAGAGTCTAATGCCGTCCATTTTAGAAGCAAGCGATTTAGATTTTAAGTATATGGCATAAGATTAATGGATGATATCTACGCTGAATATAAAAAAAAATTACGGGCTGAATTAGCGGCAATAAAACCAGATGAGGACGAGTATGGCGGAAGTTGCAAAGCGATCAATTATCATAAAAGAAAAGCCGTCTTCAGGAAAGGGAGAGGGAACGGCAGAAAAGCGGTGAAAACCGCTACCGGCAATAAAATCATTGTAAATCGCAGAAGGTTGAGGTTGAATGTCAAATAACGCAATAACCATCGAGAATCTGATCAGGGAATTGAAATTGCTGAGATATAATCAGAATGAGTATATTTTCTTCCAGGAATTGATCGATGGAATATAAACGGGCAAAAGAGATAGCTGATTCGGCGCTAAAAGAATTGAAGCCATATTGTGACCGGATAGAGATAGCCGGCAGCATACGCCGCAAAAAAGCTTATCCGAATGATATTGAAATCGTTTGCATTCCCCAGCCTTATGATGTGGATTTATTTGAATCAGGACTTGCAACAGTAGTGAATAAATGGGAAAAAGTGAAAGGGACTTTACCATGCAAATACACACAAAGAAGGCTTATGGAAGGGATAAAATTGGATTTATTTTTTGCAACGAAAGAAAATTGGGGCTTAATATTTGCGATTAGAACAGGCAGCGCTTCGTTTTCGCATCGATTGGCTAAAAAATGGGTGAGTCAAGGTTATCATTCAAAAGATGGAATGCTTTCAAAAAACGGGAAGATATTTCCGATAAGAGAAGAACATGAATTATTTGAATTACTCGGGATTGATTGGGTTGAACCGGTTGACCGAACAGAATAAGCTATATTCGGAGGAGAGCATGGAATTGATATTTGATTTGATCGTATTGGTTTTTCACATCGTCCACATGTTATTATTAACAGTGTGTTTTCTGCTTATGGTTCCTGTATATTTGGTGAAGTGTTTGAAAGGATATTATGAAAGTAAGCTACGGAACAAAATTATATAATCCGACGATTGAATCGGTGGAATTCGGCTGGATCATCGATTTGATCCGCCATGACCGGCGATTGAAACGATTGATCGAAAATATCCGAACAGAAGAGAACAAAGATCGGCGCCGGAAGCTGAAAGAGAACCTGCCCTTCTTTAATATGGGCGAGTTTAAAGAAATGCTGATAAACGATCATTTTGTGCGCACGGCTCACATGCTTTATGATTTCGACAAATTAGACTCGGAAGAAAAGATTGTTGATCTCCGGCGAGTTTTGGAAGCCGATTCGAGTGTTTTGGCGGTTTTTGTGTCTCCGAGCGGCGCCGGATTGAAAGTGGTGTGTCCATTACCCGTCGAAGTGACCGATGTAGATGAATATCGGGCGCAGTGGATATATTATAGCCGTTTAGCGCAAGAAAAATGGGGCGTGGAGAATGATAAGCAGACGAAGGACGTGCGCCGCTTATGCTTTTTATCGAGCGATAGCGCTGCTTATTTCAATGAGAATGCTGAACCCCTACCTCCGGCGCCGGAAGCCGAGCTGGAAGAGATACGACGCCAATATCAAGGAACTGGCGGGGCTTTAGTGTCTCCGGCTTCCGGCGCCGGTTCCGCCTCATCCCCCCTTCCCCCTTATATATTTCAGACAGCAGCGACTTGTCACGGGAACGAAGCGCCGGAATATGAAAAAATAGCGGATGCCTGCGATGCGATAGCGGGGAAAATCAATGATTATAATGACTGGCTCAAGATCGGGTTAGCTTTGGCTGGTGAGTTAGGTGAAAAGGGCAGAAATTTATTTATTCATGTGAGTCATAATCCCACTTTCTGGAATACAAATCCAAATCCGATCAAATTTTTAAATTCAAAATACAACAATTTTTTAAAATCTCCGAAACGAACCCACATTGAAACATTATTTTATCTTGCCCATTCAATGGGATGGAAGCCGAAAAAATATTCAAAACCGCAAGGAACGGACGACATTCCAATTCAAGCGGAAAAAAAAGACCGTAAATTCTGGTATTTGAAATTTGGGTCAACTGCTGCGGGTGATCGTTTGGAGATACCGCCGGTGAGTTTTCTGGCTTTTCTTCATGATAACGGTTTTGGAAAATTCTGGTGGGATGATTCACGTTATGTTTTGATACGAGTAACCAATAATATCGTTACGGAGATGAATCCGGCGCGGATCAAAGATTTCATTTCTCAATATACAAAATCTTTGCCGGAGAAGGCTGACGAGGTTTCGCATGAGAAGAGGGATGGTGTTCGAGTAATCCATCGGGCAGAGATATTGGAAAGCCTGATGAATTCGCGGCTGTTCACGGAAGGACAGCTTGAGTTTCTGGACCCGATCGAAGTTGAATTTTTGCGTGATGAGAAGCATCTTTCCAGGTTATTTTATCAGAATTGTTATATTGAAATAACGATGGATCACATTAAAATTCGAGACTATTCCAACCTGAAGCGGAAGATATGGAAGAGTCAGCGGATCAATCGTGAGATCGATCGGAATCTATTTGAGAAGATTGTTCAGGAAAACACGAGTGAATTTGGGACATTCTGCCAGAATATTACGGGGCGGGATGAAGACAGATATAGAGCTTTGATAAGCGGGATCGGCTATATGCTGCATACTTACAAGAACCGGGCACGGGCAAAGTGTGTGATCTGGATGGATGAGCAGATCAACGATATGGGCGAGGGGCAGAGCGGCGGAACCGGCAAAAGCCTGCTCGGAACGGGGATCGGCTATATCCGAAATTGTAAGCGGATCGATGCCAGAAATCTGGATATGAAAGATAAATTCCGTTTTCAGGAAATAACGCCGGCAACGGAGATCATCGACTTCAACGATTGCAGTAAAACTACCGACTTCGGCAAACTCTTCGGGATCATCACCGATGACATCACTATCGAAAAAAAGGGGCAGGGAGCGTTTACAATACCGTTCCATGCTTCGCAAAAGATAATGCTCTCGACCAATTTTGTGATTTCCAACATGGACCAGAGCAGCCAGCGCAGGCAGTTTGTGGTGGAATTTGCCAACTATTATTCGCCGGATAATACACCGGTGGATGAATTCGGGCATCTGCTGTTTGACGAGTGGGATGCAACGGAATGGCTGCGGTTTGATGTGTTTATGATGAAGTGCATCAAATTTCATCTGCGGCATGGATTTTATATATATCAGCAGATCAACGTGATGGAAAAGAATTTGATTTTATCGACGAGCCAGGAGTTTGTGCAGAGCTGCGACGACATGTTAGCGAGCCAACAGATTCTTACAGACACCTGGTATGCAAAGACGGTGATGATGGAACGATTGAAGGTGGCAAGCGGTTTTGAGAAGATCGGGAATGTGAAGATCGGGAAATGGTTTAAGACCTGGGCAAAATGCCGCGGTTTCAATTATAGCGAAGAGCGACATGATGAGTGGGACCCTAATAGCGAGCGGCGGCAGACGAGAGGGTTCATTATCAGCAAGCCGAGCGTGGATGATGATGCTCCGCTGGTGGTGTGATGATGGAAAATTTACCTTCAATCTCTAAAAATCCATCCCGAAAAATTCTGTCACAAAACAGAGGCTTCGGGGTGATTTCTGTCACAAAACGAAAAACTCTCAAAATTTCTGTCACAGAAGAAAATGGTCTGAGACAGGAATTTCTGTCACGGAGACAGTTTTTTTCAGCAGTTTTGTCACGAAAAAACGGCGCTCCCTTAATAATTTATTATTATTATATAATAATTATAGAATTTCACGCCTGTGACAGTGTGACAGTTTTTTTCCTATTTTATTTTTATTTTTTAAAAAAAAGAAAAAAAAGAAAAAAAGAGAAAAATATAGGCGAAATAAATATATACGGTGAGCGGTATAGGAAAAGCAATTTTTACTGTATTCTTGTCACAGAGGGAAAAAAATGCAATTAAGCGACAGTCAGATCATTGATCTTAACCAGATATATTCGGGCTTAGAGAGAGAGTTTGCTGATCATTATCGGGTTGAGTTCGTGAAAATCTATGAGAGTTCGGGCAGTGCGGGAGTAATTGAGGCATTCAAAGCGGCGAAAACAAAGCGCGAACAGGCGGTGTATTGGAAATTTGGACGGATGAACGGCATCCGGGCATTTTATCTGGAAGAAGAACGAAAAAAATATGGAGAAACGACGCCGGAATTATCCTGCGTCATAACTGGAGGTGGGAGATGATAGAGACGTTGGAATTATTGCAGAAGCTGCTCGGCGAATTGATCGAGAAAGAGAAGCGATTGATCGATCATTACAAGAAGGGAGTAGCGTCTCTTCTGATTGAGGAGATATATGATCTTCATCGCCAGATCGACAGCATAGTGATTCAATTGATTGAGTTGCAGAAGGACATCAGCGAGAATGTGATGGATGATGATGCGACTTTGGCGATGATCAAGACGTTGGATGATCTGAGCAGGCAGAAGGTGAAACATACGATAATCAAGACCAGGCGCGCTGCTTTGGCGGCAGCAATCGGCGCCGAAAACGTGATGCGGTTGGAAAGAGCTTATTCTGATGCTTTTGGAGGCGATGATGAGAACAATATCGATGAAGGACATAGCAACTTATCTGGCAATTCCTGATTTTGGACGGAATAAGATTTTCCGCCTGTTAAGATCGGCGAAGATTCTGGATAGCCGAAACATTCCTTACAAAGAATATGTGGATAAAGGTTTGTTCGTGGTGATCAAGCAGGATTATGAGATTATCAGTTCGCAGGGACCGATCAAGAACGTCTATTTCAAGACGACAGTGACGCCGGAAGGGATCGAGGTGATCCGTGAATTGGTGGATAAGAATATGGGGATGGGCAATGAAAAACAACAGGCAGGCGGGCAGAAAGGGTAGTGTGAGCGAACAGAACCAGGTAAATGTTTGGAAAATTTCTTATTATTCGCGCAAACCATGCCTTCGGAACAGCGAGCACATCACTAACAGCGGAAGGACATTGCGTTATCGGAGCAATGGATTATGCGTGTGGTGTGCGTATGAATATCGAAGGAAAAAAAGATGAAAGTTCAGCCAATTAGAGATTTTTCAAAATTCGTCCTGATGCAAAAACTGTTGATGCGTGACGGCAAGGTGCGAGAATGCCTGCTTTTGCAGACGCTGTATAATACTAATCTCCGAATAGCTGATGCGCTGCGGCTGCGGTGGGAGATGGTGATCGATGAGAATGGCGCGGCAAAGGATCATTTTAATATGTTGGAACTGAAAACAGGCAAGTCCGCCTGGCGACCGATCCCCAACGATCTCCAGAGCGCCTTTGCCGGTTTCTTTGCGAAATATCGACCGCGCCTGGCGGATTATGTATTCAGATCCGAAAGCCCAAAAATCCGGTTCCGAAACGTGCCCTGGCACCGGAATCATCCCTATAAGATCATCAAGCAATATGCAGCAATGGCAGGAATAAAAGATAACGTGGGCGCGCATTCCAGCCGGAAAACCTGGGCTTGGCATTATTATAACAACGGCGGCGACCTGGAACTGCTACGCTTGGAGATGAATCATGCCAATATCCGCACCACGTTGATCTATGCCGGGATCGAGGAAGATCAACGGCGGAAAGATTACGAAAAGCTCTCACAATTAAATGCGGAGGGTGCGGCATTGATGAGTAATATGCCGAACAGGACGCCTACTTATCGTCGTCGCAAACCCCCAAAAACGGCGAAGAAAAAACGGAAAAAACCGGAAAAAATAAGAAGATATGCAAGGAGGATAGAATTATGAGAGCAAGAATGAACGGCAAGCCTTTTTCGTTATACGCTTGCGGAAAGCAGGTGATAATTGAGATGATCGTGCCCGGCGAGAGCAAAGAAGGCGGGATAATCGTGCCGGGAACGTCTTTATCGGCAAAAGCAAAAGTGATGCACAAGGTGGTGGCGGTGGGACCGCAGGCAGTAGAAGCAGCGGGAGTTGATCTACAGATAGGTGACTATGTGCAATTTGCTCATGCTCCTCATCAGGGGATTTTGAATCTCGCTGTATTCCAGGTAGATGGTAAGGAATATGGCTGCGTGCCGGCAGATGCGATCCTGGTAGTGTTCAAAAAGGATGAAAAGCCGAATTGAGCGAAAAAGGCAAAAAAAAAGCCCGTCGGAGATAATTTCTGACGGGCTTTTTGTTTAGGCTGAGATCAAAGATCGTAAAGAGAATTGATCGTATTCATGGCGTCGTCGATGATCTCCTGATCCCAGCCGATATAGCGCAAGCTGGTTGATTCGGTCTGGTGGTTGAGGACCTTCATCACTGTGCGAATGTCTTTGGTTTCGCGGTAGTAGTGAAAGCCCCAGGTTTTTCTGAGAGAATGGGTTCCGACGTGGGTTATATTCACCTCTCTCGCGGCTGCTTTCAGGAATCGCCAGGCGTTTGTTCGGTCCAGCGGCATCGATCGGTTCCGGCTGGATGGGAAAAGCCAGTCGTCGAGGGTGAGTTTGTTCTTTTTTGCATAATGCTTTATCTTCTTTTTGATCGGTTCCGGCGCGTTGAAGCGCTTGTTTTTGTCGGTTTTTGATTCAATCGTGTGGATGTACTCCTTGAAGCGATATTCGTTATTTACAAAAATATCGCTACATTTTAGCTGAAGTAGATCAGAGATTCTATAGGCAAAGGAGATTCCCAGCAGGAAGATCGTCGCATTTCGAAGAGACGGGTCCCTGCCGCACAGGAAGTCATACATGATTTTGATTTTGTGCTTTGACTTAATCGGATCGACTGAGTTCATTGATCCTCCTTCTGTTTTCGGCGTTTTTCGGCGGCTTTTGCGGAGAGCCGCTTGTAGTATTCGCTGTCTCCCCGGCGCTTTGCAGCTCCGGTTCCGGCTGCTCCGCCGAGTTTTGCAAAATAATTATTAATTGCATTGCAGCTATTTCCGGCTTTGCGGTTTGCCCGCTGTTCGTCTGCCCTTTGCAGCAGCAAAGTCGCTTCGGCATCGATGCTGACCTGAAATTTGTTTTCCAGATCGTCATCATAGTCGCCGACTTCGCCGATGTTTTCGATCTTAATCTGATCTGACATGAGCGANNCATCTCTATCCCTGCCCCTTCAACAGAGGCAGGGGAGAAACGCTTATTGGAATTTTTTCAGAAAAGTGGTTAAAACCTTTGTCCTGCGGTGCCTTCTTCGCACGGCGTCCCGATACATCTCAAGCGCATCTGCGAGGTGTTCAAGCATTTGATATACTCGATGAATTTTAACTTCATTAACGGTGTATTGTGAGACAAAATTGGGGTCAGTGAACATGTCCTCTGTCCAATGACACGAAGAGCATAATACATATACTCTTTCTTTCGTGAAACGCAAAGCATATCTGAGATAATCTGTGTCGTAATCCCCCCCAACCACCTTATTTTCCCATAGCTTTTCTGTGAGAAACTCAACTCCAGAAATCTTCACAATTTCTGAAATTTCATCAGAAATTTTGATTGCTGCTTTTCTGATTTCATCGTTGTTTTTGGAAATACTCTGAGCGATTTCCATCATCTCGTTTTTCAATTCCTTGAAATTTTCCATTTTATCCTCCTTGTGTGCCTGCCTTCCGGTCAGGGCTTATCACATCTCTATCCCTGCCCCTTCAACAGAGGCAGGAGAGAAACGCTAATAAGTAGAGACGCTAATCTTTGATTTGCTCGAAGTCTTCAGTATCAATACCTTCAGCTCTGAAAAATAACATCAGAGCTCTAATGTCAGCGAAATTTTCTTGTCTGAAGATATTGCTATCTCTGCTTTCAAAATATTGCAGAGAATCATCTTCTGTTTCTGTTGTCACAGTGTGTGTGATGTCATTGTCATCAGTGTAGCTAAAAGTAGCTCTGCCTAACAAATCAAAGCTCATCTTAAAATCCTTTTCGTTTTTCATCTCGTCCTCCTTTTTATTTTCACGCTATCTGGTTCCTAAAATTCGCAAGCCGTTGCGATAGTCAAGAAAAAAAAAAAGAAACCGGCTAAACGTGCAGTATCAGTGACAAAAAAGTTTTCGCTTCCTTCGCAGGCAGACGCAAAAGTGAAAACGAAAAAGCAGGCAAAACGGCGAAAAAAGCGGGGAAAAACAGGCAGAAAAAAGCGAAAAAGGGGGAGAGAAAAAGATGCAGGAAAAGAAAAAGCAGGATAAAAAAGAATACTTAATAAATAGCGCAACTAATTATATGTGTGTGTTGCATTGCTGTATAAGCATTGCTCCAGAGTGGAAGATAAAGCATTGTGAATTAATAAGATAAAGCTAATTTGGCGAAAATGAGAAAAATTGAAAATTTCGGGATTAAATTCTAAAGCTTGACAATATAAAGCTGTTATAGAAAAAAAGGGGAAGATGAAACATGTTAAACAAACAGCATTGTTTCATTAAGGGGGCGAAAAAATGGCAAAAAAAAATGATGCTGCCGTTGATATTTTACACCGAGCAACTAATATTTTAGGTCTCGTAAAGTCACCTACGCAAAGAAATTACGACCTTGTAACGAAGAAGATCGCAATTGAGCTTTTAGCCTCATCTGAGAGGGAATATCGCGGAGAGCATCTTCCGACGTTCCTGGAGACATCGGAACTTCTACAAATTCCAGAATCTACCCTTAGAAATTGGTGGGGGAAAAAAAAAGAGATAGAATGCCAGGCGAACGCGGCGTTTGCGACATTACCGAGACAGATCAGCCTTATGCTCATTACCGAAGTTTACAACATTGTAACTATCTTGAAAGAAAAAGGTTACGATTCAGTAAGTGTCCGTGATCTCACACAACTGCTGAAAGTGTATGTCACCAGCAGTAGGCTCCTCGGCGGACAATCAACCTCGAACGTGGCTGTAAATTTCGGGAACGCTCCAGCGCCGGTAAAATAACACAGCGCAACACAAGTCCACTTCTGTTGCGCTGCTCAATACAGTTTAAGACTATATCATTCAGAAAGATAGCTGCATTTTGAAGACTCCGAACTCCCTCTTTCCATAACTTAACGCAACACATTCCCAGTTTTTGCCCGCCTTCCAGTTTACGAAGAGAGTCCGTCCCGATGCCGAAAAAGTCGGAACAGGCAGAGGCGCGACCGGGCAGGTTTGGGGGCGCCCCCCTCGAAATATATCATATACCGCTCCGCATGACTTTTTAAAAAAAACTACCATATCCCCTGCTGATTGATTTGTTTTAAAAATCAAATGCTTTTTTTGAATTGGACGTTGCCTGAAAAAATAAGTTGACAATAAATATAATACGACGATACCTTTGCATTCGTGTGAATAGGGTTCTTTTTTGAAAAGGAGGTATTGTCGCATGGCTGCTTTTGAATATACCTCTAAGCAGTTGGAGGTTATGCGTTCTTTAAAGACGGCGGACAATATCCTTATTGGCGGTGCAAAGGGTGGCGGCAAAAGCCAGCTTGTTATATGCGCGATGGCTTTCGATGTGGTGGAAATGTATTCCCGATCCGAAGCAAAAAAAATGGGAATAGATTATGAAGGCAGCGGCTACCACGTAGCAGTTTTAGATGGCGAACCTCACTATTTCAAATATTTGATAGATTATCCCGATTATTTTGGCGTTTTCGTTCGGCGAACAGAAAGCGCCTTAATTTCTTCTACAGTAAAACTTGCAAAGCAGATTTATAAAGAAGTTGGCGGTGTTTGGATAAAAAGCGAAATGCTTTTTCGTTTCCCTTCCGGCGCTGAGATCGTTTTTAAAGCAGTTAATAAACCAGATCATTTAGACTGGTTTCAGGGACCGCCGGTGCATCGTTTGGCAATTGAAGAGCTCACCCAATTCACGGAAGAAGAAGTTGATTTTATGGAATCCTGCTGCCGAGCGCCCAGCACTTCCATGATAAAAGCGAAAAGGCTGCATAGCACTAATCCCGGCGGACGCGGACACACTTGGGTGAAAAAGAAATATTTTGATGTGTGCCGTCCGGTGAAGGTGGGTGAACCTGAATATCTGGAGCGATTTGATTTGTGGTGGCAGTCGATGAAGATGGGAGAAGTGGCAAACATACACGGCGAGCGCCGGCTTTTCATTCCGATGTTTGTGTTTGACAATCCATATATCCAAGATGATTATATTTTCAACCTTTTGAATAAAAATGAACTGCTGCGACAGATGTATCTATTTGGCAATTGGGATGTTTATGTCGGGCAGTTTTTCGGAGAATGGGACGAGCGTTTTCATGTGTTATCGGAGCGGGAATTTTTTGGATCGAGTTCTTATGATGATCTGCCTGAAAAACGATTGGCATTTGACTGGAGCGAATATCGCCTTTACGTGAGCAATGACTATGGATTTGCCAAAGAGGGACCATGGGCTTGCGGATTTTATGCCGTTCATAATGAGACTGACGATATTATTAAATTTGGTGAGATTGTGGAGAGTGGTTTGACGATATGGCAGCAGCTACAGCGCACGAAGGAAGTATTGAACAGAGATTATGGATTGGATTTGGAAAAAGATTTTGAAGCCGTGATAGCCGATCCTCAATCATATTGGCGGCGTCGTGATACGGCGGATGGTGAGTTTTGGACGTTTGCCAGCGTTTATGAAGCAGATGGAATATATCTGACAGCCGGATTGAACGATCGAGCAGCTGGAGCGGGGGCGTTTGCGGAAGCGATCAGGATTCGAGAGACGGGCAAGCCCCAATATCGGGTGCTTGATTGCTGCGAATATACAATCGAGACGATACCGGAATTACCGCCTGACAAGAACAATCCCAACATGGTTGATACCAAGGTGAAAGATCATGCTTACGACGCAGACCGATATTTTCTGATGGTGTTGCGGGGCGATGCAGTATCATCTGGAAAAGAAACACGTCGGGATCGATTTGGAGTTCAGAAATTATTTGAGCATTATGCCAATAGTCAGTTTGGCGGAACAGGCAAGAGCTGGAAATGTGCTTGATGGAGATAGATAATGATCAATAAGCAGGCAGAGACACGGGAGCGAATACTGGAAGCCCGGCGGAAATCGATCGAGGGCTGGGCAAGCGCACGGGAAACCACTTTGAAAGTGATGCGTTATGTTCGACATCAGCCATATACCCAGGAGGAGATAGATGCGGCAGAGGCAAATGCGAAGCCGTTGCTGCGTTATGCGATATTAATCGGCAAATTGATGACGTTGTTGGGAAATGAGCAGAACAACCGCCGTGAAGTGAAGATTATTGCCGATTATTTTACCCAGGAAGAAATAGCCAAGCTATTGAGCGACAATCGGGCATATATCAAAGAAATCAATCAATGGGAAGCGCTGGTTCCTCAATTACTGGCAGACGCCTTGTTATATCCGACTCTGGGCTGGGTGCGGCGTTTGATCAAAATGGGAGCTATGGGTTATCTGGATTTTCAATATAAGCTTTATGACACACTCATGGTTCATCCATCCAAAGAATTCAGGCGCATGGATTTGATGGACTGTTCCTATGTGGTGGCAGATGATTGGCTGACGTGGAATCAAATCGAAAATAAATATAAGCCTTCCAAGCTGGATAAGACAGAATATAAGCGCTGGTGGGAAAACATCGAAGAGAGCCGCGATATCTTTCAGATATTGAGCAATAAAGAAGATGATACCTACAAAGTGGGAGATCAATTGCTGGTCTGCGAGATGGAGGTGCGCCGCGAAGTTCCGGTGAATGTGGTGGAATTGGAGACCGGCGAATATGTGAAGCTTACCGATAAAGAACTTGATGAGTATGAAAAACAGGGTGAGCGTCTGCATTTTGTGAGGAAGGATGTTGATGATCGAATATTCGTGGAGAGCACTGTTCCGGCGATTGAGGAAGGCTGCACCTTATTGGAAAAAGAATATCCCTATCCAACCAAACGTTTTTCTTTTTTTCCGTGCGCGAGTTTTAACTGGAATACTTTTAAATCTAAGCAGACAAGCTGGGGCGATCTGGTTTTGGATCCTCAGGACAGGATAAACAAGGGAAAGAGCCAGGAAGTGGATTATCTGATCCAGAAGCTGGGGAGCCTGTGGCATGTTCACGAAAACGAAAAGACAGCGATCAACGATTTGGAGAATGCCAAGGGTAATCCGTGGGGAATCGTCAAATATAAGAATTTGCAGCGCAATAAAGCTGTGCGCGACACCGGTTCGGTGGAGAGCGGCAGCATAATGACGATACAGCAGAGCATCGCTCAGGATCGGGATTTACTCAATGACATAAGCAAAATAACGATAGCGATGGAAGGCGGAGCCGGTAAAAGCGGCGAGACTGGTGTTTTGTTTGATCAGAAGCTGACTCAATCTTTGGTGAGCACGAATCCGTATTATGAAATATTGAATTTAACAGATGAAAATCTGGCGCGTGATTATCTGGAATTGGTGCCTTATGTATATTTTGAGAATGACCGACTGCTGCCTTTGAAGGGCAGTACAAACCGATTGAAATATGAAATGATCAATTTGAATATGGGCGGAGAAACCTTGAAAAATATGAGGGAGTTTTCTGCCCGTGCGGTATTGGATGCAGTGGAGAATATTCCGAACCGATTGAATCAGGCATTCAATGAGAACGTGGCATTTGCGCAGATGTTAATCAATGCCGGATTCCCGCCAGAGCGGATACCCTTTATGTTGATTGTGAAGAATTCGACGATCCGCGACAAAAAAGAATGGGTGGACGCTTTGAGTGAAGCGCAGCACCAGATGGCAGAGCAGCGTCTGGATGAACGAGCAATGGGCGAGATGGAAAAAATGATGCAATTGACGAATAATCAGGAAAAGGAGAATATATGAAAAGATTTATCGAGCAGATCATGAGAGAAGCGTTTCCGAGATTTGAACCGGGCGAAGACCCTGACGGCGGAAGCGCAGGCGGCATTACGCAGATAAATGTAGCCGGAGAGATGATAGATATGCCAGCGGGATTAAATCTGGAAGAACCTGGTGAGCCTGGAACCGGAGACGGACAACCGACGTTAATAACCAAGGAGATGCTTTCACATTTACCGGAAGGCGTAGCTAAGCAGATTGAAGGCAAGAGCTTGCAAGAAGTTTTAACCAGTTTTGCGAATGCTCAATCATTCATTGGAAAACAAGGCACTGAGATCGGCGCTTTGAAAAAGCAATTGGGCGATGGAGATAAACGCACGAGCGCTAAGGCGAGCAAGGAATATGAAGATTTGTCGAAGCAATTGAAGAAGTCGGAAGATGACCTGGCGGAGCTGGACGAGCTGGTGGATGGCGATGATTATCTAAGTAAGAGCAAAGAGACCGAAGTTCTGCGCAAGAAGGCTGAAAAGCTGAAAGCGGAGATAAGCGATCTGAAAGTGACAGAGATGATCAATGTCAAAATGGATGAAAAATTCAATCAAACCGGGTTAGTGAAAATGCGCGACTCTCTGATGAAAGATTTCCAGATGGAATTTGACGATGAAACCTGGAAAGCGGTGTCGGAGAAAGCGAAACTCATCAACGGACCGGGCGAAATCACCCCGGAGGCAATGGAAAGCGCGGTGATCATGACAATCGGCACGGAGACGTATCGAAAAACCCTGACGAGTCAGGGCGAGATGAACATGCGCGAGAAATTGAGCAAAGCCAGCAAAATGGAAATGCCTCTTTTGGATGGGAGCAGCGGCAAGGGCAAGCAGGCATTAGATTACAACAAACTGCCGGGACCTATTCGCCAGCAGGTGGTGAATGCTTTGAAATCTGAAAAATTCCTGACGTTGTTTGAAAAAACACATGGTTTTGATTTGCGCAAGCTCCAGTAACACAAAATAAAAAATCAGGAGCGAACGTATGAATAAACTACATGCGGATCAGTTTCTCCCGGATTATTGGCAGCCTGAGCTGCACCGGGCAGTTGAGGACGGATTGTTCTTTGCGCCCTGGACGGGAGACGTGAGACAAGAGCGGCGCAATAACGTGGACGGCACTACCCAGTGGGTGATCACCGGCGTTAGCGGCAGCGTTGTGGAGCGCGTGAACGGGATGTGGGAAGTGGGAGCGGACAAAGCCAAGATGGCGATGATATTGCCGCTGGAAGAAGCGCCGCTGGCAGGAAATGCCTATTATCCCGGCACGGGAGAAAAACTGCGTTATAAATGGCGCAGCTTGTTTGTGAATCAATGGGGCAAGGTTGTATCGGTTGAGAATGGACTGATGAATCTTTTGCGCACCAAGAAGATCGAGAAAGAGAAAGAAAATGCAACACCGGAATTGATCCAGTTTGCCAGAAAATGGAAAAATCTGGAGTTTGTGTCCACTCTTTATGAGGGACACAGCTACAGTACAACGTTGGGAACGAACACGGCGCCGGAGGGCATCGGAGCGGTGAAGGTGATTCATCCGAATCTTTACACGAACACCGTCGATCCTTCCAGCGGGGGCACGTTGACGGCGATCGGGACGGAGTATAAGAACAAACTGACGACCGATCTGGACACAGCGTTGTCAACCAATTATGCCAATCTTAAGTATCCGAGCGAGAAGTATCTGGATAAAGTGGGTGAAAAACTTGATGAGCTGGGCATTCAGAAATTTGCGAGCTGGAAAGGCATTCCGAAGTGGTTGTGTGTGATCCAGCGCAACACTCTGAGTCATCTGAAGCAGAATACAGTTTTGCGCAATGATTTCAACCAGGCATTCATGGGCAAAGAGTATGACAATCCTCTGTTTAAACACGACGCCTGGGTGGTGGGTGAATTTCTCTTTGCGCTCGATAAGAAAGTGGCAAGAAGCTGGGATGACAGCACCAACGATTTTGCCGGCAAGAACGGCTATATCGGCAATCCCACCTATCACAGCACGTATGCACATAGTTTCATGTGGGTGTTAGGCGGCAATGCGTTGGGCTACAGCAATGCGTTTCCCATGAGCTTGATTCCGGATAGCGACAACTTTGGATTGCAGAAAGAGACGTTGGCGGTGACTGTGATGGGCGCAGGCAGAGGAGAATTTGTGTCGGCAACAGATTATGCTGCCTATTTTGCCAGCGGTAATGCCAGCGCCTCGTATCTGGGCAGCGCCAAAGAAGTGAAAAACCAGTCATCTGCCGGCTTTGCCGTTAAGCTTGGTTAAGGGAGGACGAAATGGGAAATAGAGCACAGAACGGAACCGGCATCAGTAAAATGAAGCGCCGGGATGTGAAGGTGAAGACGGCGAATTACACCCTGCAAGATCACATTGATGAGAATGCCATCTTCAGCAATCTTGACGCACCGTTGGCAGTGGAATTGCAGCTTCCGGCAGCAGTTCCGGGCAGGAGCTGCACGCTACTGGTGGAAACCGCCTGTCCTTTCCGGGCACAGCCAGCCAGCGGAGAGAAGATAAGTTCAGGCGCCGGAGTATTGGGCGCGGCAGACAAATACGTTGGCAACAACGTTGTAGGCTGCCGTGTAACGTTGGTCTGCGAAAAAGCCGGAGAATGGAAAGCAATGGACGTTGTAGGCACCTGGACGGTGGAAAGTTAGCCCAATTGTTAGTTAATTATCGTCCCCGCTTTAAGGAGCGGGGGCGGTTTTGGACGAGAAATGGAAATAAGAAGATTGGAAGAATCAAGGCTGCCATATAGCGGGAAGCAAGAGCGGACAGCGATATGCACGGGATATTCAGATCCGATGGAATTTATTTATTCGGAGGGAGAAAAGCGAATGAGCGGCGGCGGCTTTCATCCCGGCAGGGCGGCAGCTTTGGGTATTCGTTCGTTGGCGGCAGAGGATTTTTTATTTGCGAAGGGAATGATCAATATACTTTTGAAAGAATCGATCGAAAAAAAAGAAGCATTATATTTTCCTTACGGATTTGATTTTTTGATTCACAATAATAAAAAAGAGATAATGAAAAAGGGCTGGGAGAGCGGATTTTCACAGGGGTTGGCGTTATTATTATTAAGCCGCTACGGACGCAGAGTCTGTACTGATGAGTTTAGAGAAAAAGCCGACAAAATATATCAAAGTTTTTTGGTGTCACCGATCCGGATAGAGATAGACGGGAATTTATGGTTTTCGGAATATCCCGGATATTGCAATGCGTTGAACGGACACGTCTATGCGCTTT
>DJVN01000040.1 GCA_002441205.1 Syntrophaceae bacterium UBA6255
GGTTTTTATGACATTTGGCATAGTTCTCATCATGGAGAGGCGATCGGAAACAGTGGGGCGGTGGATGAAGAAAAACGGCAGAAGAAACGCGATGGTTTTTGCTTTAGGGTTCTTTTTTCAATCGCGTGGCGGTTTCCTTAAGCAGCNNTCGCCCGCCTCGTGTCCCATCGTGTCGTTAATCTCCTTGAAACCGTCCAGATCAACTTCATAATAGGAATCCGCCATCTCTTCAATGATGGTCCGGTATCTTCCCTCGGATTGACGGATCGACTCTTCCATTTGTTTGCGCTTGGTGACGTCGGTGAAAAACCCCACATTGCATTTGGCGCCGTCTAACACAAGGGACGTGTTGCTGATATCGGCGTAAAAGATGGAGCCGTCTTTGCGCCGGTACGGAATATTGATGACCCGCGTCTTTTTACCTCTGGCCAGCGCATCAAACTCGGCCAGCACATGTTCCAGAGACACTTTGGGGTGAATGTCCTCCACGCTTAATTGCAGCACCTCTTTTTCCTTGCATCCCGGCATCCGGCACACGGCCGGATTGGCGAACAGGAAGTGCTTTGTCTGCAATTCGGCCACGAGGATCCCTCCATAGCGTTGGCAAACAGCATTTTGTATCCGAATTCCCCATGCATCTGAAAGCGTCGTAGCGGTGATCATCGGTCAGAATAAAAAGGATGTTCGGCTTTTTTTCTTCCGCGAAAAGGCTGGCGCCGGAAAACGGCCCCGCCAAGCCCATCGCAGCTGCCGCCCCTGCAAACCTCAAGATCTGCCTGCGGGTAATGTTTTCCTCGAAGAATGATTTTTGACATTTCAAGACCCCATGTGGTTTCCCGGTACTATTGAAAATTTCTTCTACTCTTTAGGCCTGCCTTTTTTAAAATGGCTAAGCCGGTAACGCCTTAAGCAGAATTTCCGGAAGCATCCAGACCCGATAATCTTCTTTATCTTTCAGATTTTCTCGCAAATTATAATAGCAGCCGGTACAAATTGTCACATTATCTTTGGTAGCAAAACGCGGCGTCAATTTATTCATCTGCGACGGTACATAACAGCAAAGGTTGCTGTCCGGTTCACTGACTTTTATTCCTTCAATTTTGCCCAGCAGACGTTTTGCCGCTTCAATGTCCACGGGTTGGCTTGTTATACGCCGGCGAAAACGGTAACAGCCAGGATAATAATCGAAATTCATGTCCAGTTTACCTTTGATAAAATACTTATCCAGAAGGTCACTGTAAGAAATCACCGGCAGCTCCGTTTCTCCAGCCAGATTTGTATAGCTTGGCTCGCATGCACCGCAAAACAAAACAATGGCCTTTGCACCCAGGGCCTCCGCCTGTTTAAAATTGCCTAAGATAAACTGGCGAGACAGGTCCTTGCTGCGGGCAATGTCTTCTTCATCTTTTGCCATTACGGCCGGTTGACCGATAGGCATCCAGCCGCAGCAGAATTCCTTGCTCAGTAAAGTGTAGCTGATCTGTAGGCGGTCCAGAAGGGTCTTCAACACTCCAATCGCTTCGGGCATCGCCTCCGGCTGGTAGCAGCCTATAATGATCGCGTAATCGGCTTTTTCTCCTGTGGGAAAGCCGATGTCGGCAAGTACTTTCGCCTTGCCCTGCCAATTTGCTTTATACGTTCCATGTTCTCTCACGTTATTGATAAATTTTTCATTGATCATGTTTATTGCTCCTCCTTCTATTTGAAATCTATCCAGTTTAGAATGTTAATATGTGTTCCCCTTGTTTGATATAATCCGTTAAGGGCACACCCATAAATTTTACTTCGATCCCCAAGTTTTCGAGAAAACTTGAAACACCGTATTGATCTGAACATGCTTTACAGGCTTCTAATTTAATCCCTTCGGCTTTCATTTCCGCAATTTTTTTTTGCAGGTCAGTATCCTCACTTAGTAATTTTGACGATGGCCCCCAAACGATTAAAGTAACAGCATTCCACCATTTTTTCTTTTTTGCATTTAATGTATACATAAACACCATTTTCGTTGCTACTTCCTTATCGCCACTTGTCCAAAGAACGATTAAAGAATCATTATTCATTTCAATACCTCCTTATTTATAAAATTATTCAAGAAATGTTTCACAAAATCATTTTTTCAATTCTGCCAAAGAAACTTTAATATTTTAAAATCCTACCCACTGAATCCTGCCCTCCCTTCTTGGTGGTGTCTTCGGTTCTTCTGCGGGATAGCCCATGGGGATAATACATACGAGCTTCCTATCCTTTATCTCCATGAGCTCATTGATTTCCTTTTCTTTGATAAACACGACGCCATCCGTCCAAACTGTACCCAGCCCCGCCTCACATGCCGCCAGCATAAGATTTTGAACGGCAAGAGAAACACTCCAGACGTCGTCCTGCCCGGTTGGCAGCTTTCCGGCGTAGGCCATAATGATCACGGGTGCGGCACCATAGGTCTCAAAAAAAACCTTCATGCCCTCGATGATCTTTGGTTTGTCCTTAAAGTTCTTTTCTAATATTGGTTTGAAATGTTCAAAGGCGCTGGCTGAAATTTTAAGGAATGCTTCCTTTTTCTCGCCCTGTATAACGACAAAGTACCAATCTTGTCTATTCATAGCCGATGGGGCCCAGATGGCAAGGTTGAGAATTTTTTCCAAGACATTCTTGGGCACCGGTTCTGTCTTGAACCTTCTGACGCTGCGCCTTTCTTTGATAACCTTTGATAGTTCCATAAATCCCTCCTTATTTTTAATAGCCACACTCCCTGTAAAAGGAGCGTGGTTTGTGAGTTTCATGAAATGCTTGTATGCAAGCAATATATGCAAAAAAAATTATTGTGCGTATTGATTGCGGATTGCGTTAATAATGCGTCTAAGCTCTTTTTCTTCTTGTTTATTGACTGTTTTAAAGAAATCCTTATTAGCCTCCTCCATTCGTTTTGCAACTTCCCCTCCAGTGACTTTTCCTTTCTCGGTTAAATATATCAGAATTGAACGCCGATCATTTGGATTGTTTTTTCTCGTAATTAAACACGCAGATTCAAGTCGGTCAAGGATTCCTGTCACTGTAGAACTGTCGAGTTCAGTCTTTTTGCCAAGATTCATAGAGGTCACCCCATCCTTATCATAGAGGAAACGGAGAACCATTGCCTGGACGGCGGTAATATTTAAATCAGATACTTTTTGCCCCCAAGTCCTGGCTCCCAACTGGCTGATTTTAGCAAGTTGAAAAAATATGCAGTCGTTAGCTTTCATTCTATGCGCCTAAATGCTTGCTTCCCATTTACTTGTGTACAATCATATATTCAGTACGACAATCTGTCAACAATTATTCTAACACCGAATTGCCTCAAATAAAATGTTACCGAAGGGGGGTCTGTAGCAGGTGGTATCGTGTCGATGTTTGCCGTTGGGCCTGCAGGATTTTTTGCCGATGGTTGAACGGGTGCGGTACGGACTGCTCAAAATCGAAAGGTGACGCCTCCCAAGAACATATAGTCCGTTTCCGAATCGGTGACGCCTATTTTTATTCCGGCGTCAAAGTCCAGATTTTCCGTAGGCGAGTAAATGAGTCCTCCCAGAATAAAAACGCGATCCTCGCTGGAGGTGGCATCGGAATTTTCTTCCACACCCCCGTTGACGGCCAGCCGGACGGATTCGAGAACCTGCCATTCGCCGGCGAGAGACGCGTGATAAAGATCCACCCGCTCTTCGATGTCGTTTACATTTTTGATATAGCCCAGATTCAAATGAAAAAGGAAAGGTTGCAGCTCCACTGATGTAATAAAAAACAGGCTGCCGGTTATTCTGCCCGTTCCCAGATATTTGTCCATGTTGCCCGTCGGCAAAGTGATGCCCGGCTTAATCGCGAAAGTGAAAGGTTCCTTCTTGAGAAAGCGCCATTTCACCGCTATGGAAAGGTCGGTAAGGCCGTTCTCATTGTAAAGGGTTGACGGGCCTGTTTCACTTTTCTTCCATTCATACGGAAAACCTACAATCAAATCCACCGAATCGATAACGCCGTAGGTTAACGACGTGTTGAACTCGCTTTCCTGACTTTTGATGATGACGGGCGTTCCTGATTCATCGGTTTGATGATTATCATCAAAGCCGATTTGTCCGTTTATCTCCAACTGGAACTTTCCCTTGCCCTGCGTGAAAGTATCGTCGGTTATCAGGGGATGGCCGGCAAAGGCACTTTCCGCCGGGCACAGCAACATGACCAGCACAATTATTAATGTTTTTATGAGGATATGCCTGTTCATAGTTCATCACTTCTTCTCCAATGAAACCATTATTCGGCTAAGATATGTGTCATAAAGAGAGACGACCAGCGGATCAATGAGCGATCTCGATGCCGTTCTTCACGATATGGTTCAGCAGCGTGCCCGGCTTGGCCTTTCTGACCTGCGACGGCGCAAACCCCAGAACGTCCAGCGGGCGTTCGATGTCCCATGCCGCCTTGCCCAGAAAGCCCGCCCGGTCCCAGAGACTCATCTTCTCGAAAAGCGGCGATACAACGGCAATATCCACGTCGCTGGCCGTTCCGGCATCCCGGCGCGCCTGCGATCCGAAGAGGTAGATCCTCTCCACCGGCACGCCCAGCGCCCTGAGATTAGCTGCGTACCGGGCGACTATTCGTCTGATTTCAGCTGTTGCTTTAGCCATTTGATTAGCCTTTTCGTTTCGCTCAGCATCTGCTTTGCCGTCTCCCGGTTGAACTCCCTGGACAGCAGCCGGAGATCCTCGGGATAGCGGGTTGCGACACTGACATTATCGATTCTCTGGAAGAAATCCCTCAAAGGGTCAGGAAGAGCCAACCCGGTTTTCTGCGCCAGATGGATCAGGTTGTGGACTTTGGGAGGCGTATCTTCTGGATACTTCTGCGCCAGGATCGCCTTCAGCATTTTTTCAATCGCCAGGTGACACATGAAGACGACATAGAGCGGCCTGCCTTGTACATGGCCTCCGCGGTCCGGAGATCGTAGTTGGATGTCGCCTCCCAGTTTTTGACAACTCGATTCATGTGCTTCCCCGAGGGATTTTATTTGTTCGTTGTATAAGTAAAATTCATCGATATGTCAATGATAATACATTCTTTTGTCAAGCCAGTTTAGAAATGTCCTATTTGGTAAAGCAGTTACTGTGTGCCATGCTGTACTTGTACGGGTGACATCAGGAAATTGCGGTATGCCTGCGGCGGGTGCCCGAAAGGGTTC
>DJVN01000225.1 GCA_002441205.1 Syntrophaceae bacterium UBA6255
CCCCACAGTCTCTCCGCGTCGAATTTCAAAACTTACATCCTTGAGCGCCCACACTTCTTCCAGAGTATCTCCCTGTATGACGGGCTTTCCGGTTGCCAGGTCTTTTGTTTTTTGCCAGAAGGTTTGCGCATTATGCATAAGCACATCGCGAAGAGCTGTATAACCGCCCCGCTCTGCCTGGTGGCCGATGATGTATTTTTTGCTGATGTTTTCAGCTCTGATGACTGTGTCGTTCATATGTAATACCATCTGTACCATTCGACGAATTTCTTTATTCCCTCTTCTAAAGGCGTTGACGGCTTGAATCCGACATCATTCATCAGGTCATCTACATTGGCATATGTAACAGGTACATCTCCCTGCTGCATGGGAAGCATGTTTTTTTGTGTTTGTCTGCCGAGGTTCGTTTCCAATATTTCTACAAATTTTATCAGTTCTACGGGATTATTGTTGCCAATATTGTAAAGCTTATAGGGTGCGTAACTTGAACCCGGATCAGGATTTATCCTGTTCCAATCAGGGTTCGGCTGAGGTATTCTAGCCATGACACGAACAACACCTTCGATGATATCATCGATGTAAGTGAAGTCACGTTTCATTCTACCAAAATTGAACACATCAATGGGTTTCCCCTCCATAATAGATTTTGTGAATGAGAAATAAGCCATATCGGGGCGGCCCCAAGGGCCATATGCAGTGAAAAATCTGAGGCCGGTGCATGGCAACCCGTATAAATGAGCATAGGTATGCGCCATCAATTCATTAGCCTTTTTGGAAGCAGCATACAGAGAAACCGGATGATCAACATTATCGCTTACGGAGAATGGAATCTTGTTATTCATTCCGTAAATAGAGCTCGATGATGCAAAGACAAGATGTTTGACTTTGTTATGCCTGCAGCATTCCAGCACGTTTGTGAAGCCGACGATATTGCTATTGATATAAGAATGTGGGTTTTTCAATGAGTAGCGGACACCCGGCTGGGCAGCCAGGTTCATGACAACATCGAAAGGAGTTTGATGGCCGGTAAAGATGGCTTCCATTCCAGGCAGATCGGCGATATCAGTTTTATAAAAATTAAAATTGCTAAATTGTTGCAGAATGTTTAGTCGTGCGAGCTTTAAGTTGACATCATAGTACGAATTAACATTGTCAATTCCTGCAACGCTATTGCCATCGTCAAGAAGACGTTTGCAAAGATGAAACCCAATGAATCCGGCAGCACCGGTAATAAGATAATTAGTCATTTTTCATCCATTTCTCTATCTGTTGGCCGATGATATTTTTTTTGCCGAGGTTTTCAGCTTTGATGACGATGTCGGACATGAGAAACCAGTTAAAAGTTAATTGTAAAAAGGGGAAGGGTGAGGAGTTAGGTGTTAATTATCGCTCTAACAGAGGTGTTTCGAAACCTGCCTGCCTAAAATGTTCATCAAAACATAAAGCCACCTTCAGCCGCTTTTCCTTTATGACGATGAACGAAAAACAGTCCACAAGGCCCCATGCTTTATCCGGACGTGCCTTATACAGAGAGAGTGCTTTCTCCATTCCTTCAGAGCCAAAAGGAACGACCATAGTATTTCCGTCTGTGCGTATCTTCTCAATAATGGCCACTACGGTTTCGCGATAAGGGGGCTGCGAGAGACAATTGGCAAGCTCGACAAGCACCAGATCGGTCGTTATAAAAGGACCAGTATAGTTTGCTGATGCAGTAAGCGCATCCTCGTGCCGTGCATCCTTTTTTCTGATGAGCGCAAGTAAATAACTCGTATCAAGAAAATACCGTCCGCATCACTTTTTAGACACCCCATAGAGATAGTGGTCATGTTGCTCTGACAGGTCGGTGGGGAGGTCATCCTCTATGGCATTAGCAGCAAGCTCGGAAAGAAGGGTTGCGGGTTTCTTAACCGATGTCGATTTCTTTTTTAGTTTATTTACGAGATGCTCAAGCTCAACTAACATGGAAGGCGGCAACAGATCAATATCCCTTTTTATTGTTTCCGCTTTGTTCATTTGGTAACCTCCGCTAACATTGTGGTGATTTCACTTTTATAATAATCTGCCGTCGTTTGCAAGTATTTGAAAGAAGAATGATTGGGGTGGAGTTAAATAATATCTGCGAAAGTTTTTTCCATCTTCCTGAAGTGAGATATGCCCAGCCAGAGGAAGAAGGCAATAATTGCAATGCTAAGGAGAAAGCCGGGCAGATAAATGGGGCTTTCTCCACCCAGAATGCACCAGCGGAAACCGTCGATTACGCCCACCATGGGATTCAGGCTATATAACAGTCGCCATTGTTCCGGCACGACCTTGCTGCTGAATCCCACCGGAGAAACATAAAGACCAAACTGCACCACGAAGGGATGATGGTTTGCTTGTAACGTANNGAAACATAAAGACCAAACTGCACCAAAAACGGGATGACGTAACGGAAATCACGGTATTTTACGTTAAGTGCCGTAATCCAGAGACCTGGACCCAAACTGACCAGCAAAGCCATGATGATGAAAAACGGCAGCAAAAAGATGTGCCAACTGGGTGCAAATTGATAATAGACCATCATGCCGATCAGGATAACGAAACTGATGAGGAAATCTATAAAAGCGGTTATCAGCGTTGCCGCTGGCATGATCATTCTGGG
>DJVN01000125.1 GCA_002441205.1 Syntrophaceae bacterium UBA6255
CTGTTCACTGTTGACAATGTACGTTGAGGTGTCAATGATATTCTTTTTTTGCTTCATGGTCTTGCGCAAAGCGCAATCATGTTCGCACATATTGGAGCGAAACACTTCCCAGCAATGTTTACCGATTGCCTCCTGCCTGGGCACGCCGGTTATTTTTTCCGCTGCCCGATTGAAGGACGTAATCTGCCAGTTTTCATCCACGGTGAACACACCTTCGGAAATGCTTTCCAGAATAATTCCGGTAACGTTGTCCGTTTTAATATGTGTTCTTTCGTTTGTCATCGTTAACCCTTTTTTCTATATACAGGAAAAATCCCTATATTTGAAGAGGCCTCAGAACGAAACCTCAATTTTTTTTGTAAAGATCATTTTGTAATACTAAACGGTTTTTCGTCTATATAAGCCCGCTAAAAGAAAGTCGCATCCCCGGCGGGTGCATCTAATTTCCTTAAAATGACTTGACACCTGAGATGAGAAAACTTAAACACTTTATTAAAGTAGCATGAATTTTCAATTAATGTTACACATATTACCTATAAAGAACAAGGGCCATAAAGGATCATCGATTCGCATAGGGATGAGCAGCCGGGCTCTTTTGGGTGAACAATGAGTCATCTTGAAAAACCATCTTCCAGTGATTCTTCGGAACTGTCAAAAAAAAGCGAAGCGTCTATAAGTGATCTTTATCAAGAATCCATCCGCAAAAAGATTTTCCTGTTTGGTATCCTATTACTTTGCCTTTTGATTTTGATCTTTTATGCTGTTGCCGTGGGACATTACGATATGTCGATTCCCGTAATCATAAAAACGATACTGGGATTTGATGCCGGCTCCGGCAATATTGTGGTTTGGAATNNCACGAATTGTTGCGGCGATAGTTACCGGTTGCGCTCTTGGCTTATCCGGAGTCGTCATGCAGAGCCTGTTAAAAAATCCTCTGGCTTCTCCTTCTACCTTGGGGATTAGCCATGGGGCCGCGTTTGGCGCAGCCTTTTCCATTGTTTTTTTGGGTGCGGGCGTTACGCATGGCAGCAGTATCAGGATAGCCGGTAGTGAAAGTTTGATATTGAAAAACGTTTATATGGTTACTTTATGCGCCTTTTTGGGCGCCATGATCGCCACGATCGTTATCCTTTTACTGGCCAAGCTCAAAAAAATGTCTGCGGAATCCATTATTCTGGCCGGCGTCGCCATGTCTTCCTTATTCACATCAGGAACGATTTTGGTACAATATTTCGCCTCTGAGGTGGAAATCGCCTCGGTGGTATTCTGGACATTCGGCGATGTCGCCCGCTCCAATTGGCTGGAAATCGGTTTTTTAAGTATTATCACGTTCCTGGTTATTGTCTATTTTGTTTTGGTCAGATGGGACCTTAATGCCGTTTCCGCCGGTGAAGATACCGCCCGGTCACTGGGGGTGAATGTTGATCGTTTTCGTCTTTACGGAATGCTTCTGGCTTCGCTGGTGGCTGCTTTGGCCACCGCCCTGCATGGCGTCATAGCCTTTCTCGGTTTACTGGCTCCGCATATCGGACGGCGGTTGATTGGCTCCGACCACCGGCTGCTTATTCCCTATTCATGTCTGATAGGCTCCTTGCTGCTGTTGATTGCGGATACAGCCGGGCGTCTCATCGTCGGTTCGGGAACTCTGCCGGTGGGCGTATTGACCTCCTTCATGGGCGTGCCTCTTTTCCTTTATTTGCTCATTCGGGGATTAAGACGATGATGCTGAAAGTGGACGGACTGAATTTTAACTATAACGAAATCCCTGTTCTGAAAGATGTTGGATTTCAACTAGAACATGGTCAGATCATGTCTGTATTGGGCATGAACGGAGCGGGAAAGACCACCCTGCTCAAATGTTTGAACCGGATTCTTGTCCCTCGGAAAGGAAATGTTTTCCTGGATGACAAAAACGTTAGGGACATGGGCAGAAACCATATAGCAAAACACTTCGCCTATGTTCCGCAAAAGTACGATGAAGAACCGTTGACCGTCTTTGATGCCATTCTGCTGGGCCGAAAGCCTTATATCAAATGGGAACCCACTGCCCATGATCTCAGCATTGTTGAGGCCATTCTTTACCGTCTTGATATGGAACACCTGGCCCTCAAAACCACCGATAAATTGAGCGGGGGAGAAATGCAAAAGGTCATCATTGCCAGAGCGTTAGCGCAGGAGCCGGAAGTGCTCCTGCTGGATGAACCTACGAGTAACTTGGATTTAAAGAACCAGCTCCAGGTTATGCAGTTAGTGACCAAGGCAGTCCGGGAGCATCATTTGGCAGCCATTATTTCCATGCATGATATTAATTTGGCTTTTCGATTTGTGGATCATTTCCTGATGTTACACGAAGGCCGGGTTCATCTGTTAGCGCCCAAGGAAGAGGTAACGGCGGCAGACATTGAAAAGGTCTATGGCGTGAAAGTTATTCTCCGGGAATTGGATCAATATAAAGTTGTAATTCCGGTAGAAAAAAAATTGTAAGGGGTGGCATGACAACATTGAGAAATACAATGACCATTTTAATAGCCTCTGTTCTGATCAGCCTGATAAGCTTGAATCCGTGCAAGGCGGGAGAAACGATCTCCATTACGGATATGACCGCCCGGCAGGTCACTGTTCCCGAGAATCCGGACAGGATTATATGTTTAGGAACAGGGACGCTTCGTTTGATTGTCTATCTGGAAAAGCAAAATAAAATAGTCGGCGTAGAAGATTTTGAAAAATATTTCCCCGCGACACGGCCCTACTGGATTGCTCATGGCAATACTTTGGTTCACCTTCCTTCAATTGGTCCCGGCGGTCCGGGCGCAATCAACAAGGAACCGGACTTGGAAAAAGTTCTGGCCGTAAAACCTGACGTGATTTTTATTACGTATATGGACCGTGAAAAGGCCGAACAACTGCAAAAAAAGATTGGTATTCCGGTTGTTGTTCTCACTTACGGTCCTTTCGGAACCTTCGACGAAAAGGTATATGCGTCTCTCCGCCTGTGTGGGAAAATTCTTGATAAACAGGACCGTGCGGAAGCAGTCATTCGTTTCATCGAAAATTCCCGGAAAGATCTTTTCAAAAGAGTGGGGGGGATTTCTGAGAAAACAAAGCCCTCTGTGTATATTGGCGGCGTAGGGTTTCGGGGTACCCACGGTATAGAAAGCACAGAAACGGACTATGTTCCTTTTGAATGGGTCAGAGCCAGCCACGTGGCCAAACAGGACGCTCAGAAAGGTCATCTTTTTGTAGATAAGGAAAAAATTTTGAGCTGGAACCCTGACATCATCTTTCTTGACAGCGGCGGCAACGATCTGATCCGTCAGGACTATGCAAAGAAGCCGTCTTTTTATAATGCTTTGAAAGCATTTAAAAACAAAAAGGTGTATCTTCTCTATGCTTTCAACTGGTATATGACCAATATAGAAACCGTCATTATTGACGCCTATGCGGCGGGTAAAATTATTTATCCTGAAAGATTCAAAGATGTCCCGATGGATAAAAAAGCGGACGAAGTATATTCATATCTTCTCGGCCGCGCGATCCATGAAAAAATGGAAAAAAGTTACGGAAAGATCGGAGCAAATCCTTCTTATTTGCAATAAACTAAACCGTTTTTTACAGAGCAAACAACTTGATAAAAGGTAATTGAAATTAATCATGACAATCACGGAGAGGTAAAGATTATGTCTGCTATTCTTCCAAAACAAATAGGCACCCCGGAAGGCGAATCACTCTTTCGGCAGTCAGAGAAAATAACCGATCTCAAAGAAGGGATAAAAATCGTCAACTCATTAAAAGAGACTCTGGATTATTACGGCGGAGTTGGCCTGGCCGCCCCACAAATCGGAATTTCCAAAAAAGTTTTCATTGTTCATCTTGAGCCTGACAAAGACGATACCGGCCTCCCTAATGTCGGTTTAAAAGCATATATCAATCCCGAAATCCTCGACACTGCGCATGAAACCAATGTGTATGCTGAAGGATGTCTGAGCGTTTTTTACGCTACCTTATATGGTGCCATCGCCAGATCGAATTGTCTAAAAATAAAATATCTGGATATAAAAGGCAAAGAACGTATTGACGAAATTGATCATCCTTTTCACGCGCGGGTGATTCTGCATGAAAATGATCATTTGAACGGCAAGGTATTTTTACAGCGGATGAAACCTGAAGATTTTTCGCGATTGCATTGGGAAGAAGATTTGGATATCAGGAAAAAATAAGGAGTAAAGATAATGGACAAAACGTATAAAGCTTCAGAAATCCAAATAGGGTTCCATCCGGACGGCTATCGTATAGACAAAACAGCCGAACCAATAAATTTTTATACAAAATGGGAAATTACGCCGGAAAAAAAATGGATCAATCCGAAGCCGACTTGCTTTCATTCACTGCCGCAGGAAGGTTGGTACAAAAAGGAAATATTTTGAACGGTCAGAAATTAAGACATTTTAAATCACCTGCTGAATTTTTTAATCAGTTCTCATCACTGTTGAGGGCAATGCCCTTAACAAAAATAACCGGGTTTAAAAGAGCAATATATCCGGCTTTCTCCGAAAGAATCGCGCTGGCTGTAAGCGGAGTAACCAATTGCGCTTACTGTACATGGCTGCACACAAAAACATCCCTGGAAAAAGGAATGAGTGAAAAAGAAATAAAAAGCCTGCTGGACGGCGATATAAAGGATGCGCCCCAGCAGGAAGCGCCGGCTCTCTTCTATGTTCAGCACCGCGCCGATTTTGACGGCGGCTTTTCTCCGGAAGCAAGACAGCGCATTGTTGATTTTTACGGAGAAGAAAAAGCGGGACATATTGATTTCATGTTTCAGGCAGTCTATTTCGGCAATCTCTGTTCCAATACCGTATATTCCGTCCAGAATAATATGGCACAGGGCGAAAAGGATTTTAAATTGCGCATGGCCTATTTTCTTTCTCTTCCTGTTGCTTATTTTATCAGGAAAGGATCAAAATAATATGATTTGTTCTGACGGGCGGCTGAAATAATAAAATTGTCAAAATGGACTTGCCCTAAAGAAGAATAATGTTTTATTGCATCGCATTACATCCGAAATTCCATATTTAACGCGAGAAATAATATCCGACACCACAGAGAAATAAAAATACGGCTATGGCAGCATAAAGTATGATGCGAAGTTTATTAATGTCTTTCATGATTTTTCAGTCATAAAAAGCAAACAGAATTGAAATATCAAGAATAAATAATTATTTCATCTCTATCGCTTGTTCCTTCAGCCAAAACCGCGCACCGGGCACTTTTCCCCAGGCAGAGACATTGCCGGCGGCGTAACAGTAAGCTTCATCCTCGCCGCCTATGGTTATTCTATCAGGTAAGAGACGGGGGATTTTTTTCTTGCCCAGCAAATACTTCGGCACATGTTTATTCATGTGCAGTGCAGCAGACAACTCTTTTCTTGCTTTTGCTGTGTTGCCGGTCTTTACAAAAAGCAACAATGCTTTCGTATAAAGCCATTCCGCCATTCCGTCGTCTTTATATTCCGGGCTGTTCATAAAAGTTTCCAACTCATCGTAACGTCCCAGGCAGGCAAGGTACGAAATTAAAATATAGCGGATGCCCTGGTTGTCATTCTTGTTTAATTGCAGTAATGCACGGGCATGTCCGATGGCCTCATCATGACTACCTTCGTCCCATAAGCAGTTCATCAATCCGGCGCGGGACCTCATGTATGGCCGCGTTTCCAGCAATCCCCAGAAATAGCCGCTGTCTTCCTTGAATATTTTTTCACCCAGGGCGCGACGGCCTGCTTCCATCCCCAGACGATAAAATTCCTTCGATTCTTCCAGAGATTTTGCGGCATCTTCCGCCAGAAGATTGTAGGCATCGGCGCAATCCGGAAACAGCAAAAGAGCTTCTTTTGCAAAACTTATTCTGGTCTTTTTATTATCCGATTCCCAGGCATCATAAATCAATTCCTGCGCCGCGCGCTCCGCTTCT
>DJVN01000019.1 GCA_002441205.1 Syntrophaceae bacterium UBA6255
CCAAACTCGAAGATGAAATTAACGAAATAGTCTATAAACTCTACGACCTTACTCCTGACGAAATAAAACTCGTGGAAGGCAAATAAGTAATCAAATCTAATATAACAGGTTTTTGACTATGCCCAAAAGAAATCTGCATAAAAAACCATTTGATGAGGGAACAAAAGATAAATTGGAGCTTTACCGTGGATACCTGCGTGAATGGCTTCCTGTATTTATCAATTCTCCTTCTGTGGATACATTGCAGATATTTGATTTTTTTGCCGGTCCAGGACTTGATATTGATGGCAATTCCGGCAGTCCGGTTATCACCTGTGATGAAATTCGAAACGTCTTGGATCAGTGTCATAAGCGACATTTGAAGGTTTGTCTGTATTTTAATGAGCATGCCGCAGATAAATATCAAAAATTATTAGATTGTCTCAATGCTCAGAAACCGTATTTGGCAGGTGTAACGTTTGATACGAGGCAGGATGATTTTCATGACGCTTTCAAAAAATGGCAACCTTTAATGCGGGGCAGAGTGGCCAATCTTCTGTTTCTGGACCAGAACGGGGTGGATAAAATAACAAAGCCAATTTTTCAAAGTATTGTAAAAATTCCAAGGACAGATTTTCTCTTCTTTATTTCATCAGCAATGGTTAACAGATTTAAAGAGAGCAAGGAGATATGCGGTCACTTGCCCATTAAAAAAGAAGATTTCTCTTCCATGAACGGCCAAAATGTTCATCGAATATTAGCGAATGCTTATCCCCGTTGGATACCAGACGATGTGGATTATTTTTTAGGATCATTCTCCATTAAAAAAGGTGCGAATGTTTACGGTCTTGTTTTCGGTTCCGGTCATCCCCGTGGCATAGATAAATTTTTACAGGTTGCCTGGAAACATGGCGGAGATGCAAATTTTGACATAGATAAGGATGGTATTGATCAACGACAACCTTCACTATTTGCGGAATATGACAAGCCAACCAAAATATCAGAATTCGAAAAAGCCCTGGAAAGAGAAGTGCTTCATGGTACTTTAAGAACAAATAAAGATTTATACCTTTTTGCTTTGCGAAATGGTATGATTGCATCACACGCGCGTGATGCATTGAGTCTAATGGTGAAGAATGAAAAGTTACCAAAACAAACACTTCATGTTTCATACGATGCGTGGAAAAAGCCGGATATGGAAAATATTCAACTTTTTGCAGGAAAGAAAAAATGAATGTCATCTATGAACCAAAAGGTCGCGCGAGAGAATATTCAGAGTTGGCGTGCAATTTGTATCTTGGCTGTACCCATGGCTGCCGTTACTGCTATGCTCCTGCATGTATGCGGACAACAGATGAAAAGTGGCATGCTGCTGCCAGGCCAAGATCAAAGGTTATAGAGCTTCTGGAAAAAGATGCGCGAAATTTACGTGGTGATCAAAGACGTATTCTGTTTTGCTTTCTTAGCGATCCCTATCAGCCTCTTGAGCGTGAAAAACGTTTAACCAGAGAAGCATTAGGTGTTGTCTATGCTAATGGTTTGAAAAGCCAAATACTCACAAAGGGATGCGCCGAACTTATCCAAAGTGATATGGATCTCATGAAAAAAGCTGACACCCATCTTGGCATAACTCTGAGTTTTATTGACGACGCAAAACGGAAAGAATGGGAACCCAATGCATCTTCTGTAAGTGATAGACTGGAAATTCTCAAACGGGCACATAAGGCCGGAATTTATACATGGGTAAGCCTTGAACCGGTGATTGATCCGGAACAAGCAATCAATGTGATTCGTAAAGCCCATAAATATGTGCAATTCTGGAAAGTGGGCAAGCTAAATCATATGAAAGAATACGAGCAATCTGTCAATTGGCGTAAATTCCTTTATGCTGTCGAAGAGCTCTTAAAAAGTTATGGAGCAAATTACTATATCAAAAATGATTTACGCTCTTTTGCTTTGAAACAGTAAATATAGAAAAACCCTTACCGGACCGCCCCGAACTGGATATAATCGTTTTCGACGCGCTGGGCCTGACGCAGGAGGAGCGCGAGGAAGTATATCACCCTGTTTCTCGGCGTGTTCGGCAAACACGCCTTACAGCAGACACATTTATACTCCAAAAAGTTTTGGTTCAATCCGCAAAATTGAGCCAGCGCAGAGATGACAAAGGGAAGTGGGGGCAGGCGCCTTCAAGTCGTTGTGAAAAAAGAAGTAAAAAGAAATGGGTTGACACTTGGTCATAATTTATATAATTATACGTATAATAATATAGAGAGGTGACCATGTTATGTTAGTCGAAACCGACAGGATGATTCCTGTCACCAAATTGCAGAAAGAGTTGACCAAACGTGTTCGGGATATCTCAGAGGGCGGCAGTCCTTTGTTTATTCTTAAGAACAATGAGATGGAGGCTGTTATACTCTCGCCCGCCGAATATGAATATCTGATGAATTTATCCGAGTTGATAGAACAGTATGAAATTAATGATGTCATCATAAAAAGGATGAAAAATTATAAACGTTCCAAGAATGTTCAATGGAATGATCTGAAGGATTGAACAGCGATGAACTATGCAATCGAATTCATACCCGAAGCTGCCGCTGATTATAAATCCCTCGATGGAAGCGTTAAAAAGAAAGTTAATAAAAAGCTCGAAGAATTATCGAAAAACCCGTTTCTGGGAGAATATTTAGGCAATAAATTCAATATTGATCTGACTGGATTTTATAAATTGTATGTTGATAATAAAAAAATACGAGTTGTCTATCGCCTGTTGGGTGAAGAAATAGAGATTATCGAAGTGTGGGGCATTGGCAAAAGAGATAAAGAAGAGATTTATCGATTAATCGGCCATCGATTAAAAAAGCAAGGCTTAAGGTAGTGTGAAGAAAAGGGTACGGGTACATCTATTAAAAGAATAATGAATATGAAAGATACACCAAGACTGAAATCCGGCAATGTGGTTGATTTTACCCAGTTCAGAAAAAACGAGGTGAAACATAAAAAGCCGCCGCTGAAAATTAGCAAAGAAGCGGAGCGCGCGGCGCAGGAATTGATTTATGATGCTTGGGAATCGGATAATAAAAAGACCAGAATAAGCCTGGCAAAAGAAGCTCTTTTGCTATTTTTGGATTGTGCCGATGCCTATAATATTCTGGCACAGGACGCGGCAAAATTTCCGGAAGAGTCCAAAGAGTTTTATCGCAAGGGGATCGAAGCGGGCCGTCGCGCCATGGGTGAAAAAATATTCAAAGAAGACAGCGGCTATTTCTGGGGATTGCTGGAAACGCGGCCATACATGAGGTCCCGCGCCGGATTGATGAACTGCTTATGGGACGAAGG
>DJVN01000227.1 GCA_002441205.1 Syntrophaceae bacterium UBA6255
TTTTCTATCAAAAATTATATTTGCATATCTCACGAGCTTATCATCTCCTCATATATAACTATAAATGCTATTTAATTCAATCAAGAAACATCTTTTCGGATAAACAAACATTACTTATCATTTCTTAGGGACGATAATTATATTGAAGCGGATTACCACGTTTAAATCCATTTTTTACCCACTTTTTGAAACCGGCTATCCTTGCACTAAAGGGAAATGGCTTTCTCAATTGCTTAAATTTATCTAAAGTATCTGCAACAAAATCATCTTTATTTCCTTTAAAAATTAAATATCCTAAATAATAATCTGTATCATCACGGTATGCCTTCACATTGAAAACATCGTAAAAATAATCAAGTTTACCAGCTAGATCAAGTTGAATCATTGTCCTTGTACATTTGGAACATCTGCTACAATTTTTCAGAATTCCGTTTTCTACTTTCGGATCTCTGCATACCATAAGGTATCTTTTAGGTAAATCATAATCCGCAATATATTCTGTCTTTTCATAACGTGTTACTTCGCTGCCTGGTGTATAAAACGATAAATTTTCATTGCTGAGACAATGAACATTTAGTAATTCATAATGTTCACTACTATAATCAAGTATTTTAAAATTCCTATATGGGTATGTCGATGATATATAAAAGATTGAGAACATCTTTTGCAGCACAATAATATACGAGAGAAGCATACAAGTAATTATAGCTTCATGAGCAACATGATAAACATCTTTGCATATATTTGATTTTATGTTTATAAATGTAATACCATATTCCACACATATATTTTTTGCCATTTTTCGCATTTCGTTTTGTAATTCATCATCAAAAATACCCTCAGGATCAAATTCAAAATATGCTCCATGCGTAATCTGATATCTCGGAGAATTTTCCTGCTTGCTTTTTAAAAGTGTATACCACGAATCAACGCCCCCCGACACACCCGTTCCAACTGCATTCAGAGAATCAAGCTTTGTGTGATTTAAATTGCACTTAATAATTATGTTATGATACCAATCAATACACCTAACTAATGTAGGTATATAGTGCACGTTAAGCTGATAAAAAAGTTGTTCTGAGACCGGCGCTTCGCAGACTACTACAAGTGGATCGCTTGTACTGGAGTGTGCCATCGCATACGGTAGCAAACCAATCAAAAACGCATCTGCTCTTTCTGTACAAAGATATTGCTTATATTCTTCATCCACTTCATACCACAAAGTAAAAGAATTATTTATGCCTTCAATATCAGAGCATAAAGAATATCCCCCCCCAGTACACATGATGTAGGGCGCACCAATTGTAATTTTCATTCTTAGAAAACCTCCCTGGTCTAGATAGATATTCTCTTAATAATCTAGTTTATCAGTCCATACTAAGTTCTACACGCAATCCACTGACATCCAGCCATTCCTTATTTGTCTCTGAATTATATTCGAATCCTTCCCTTACTTTTACGCCATTTCCAGTCAAACTGCGATCGGACTTCCACCAATCAAAATGAGGGTAAATTATAAAATGCTTCTCATATTCATATGTGTGCGTGGAATCATCCTTGGTGACCATAACTTCATGTAATTTTTCACCTTCTCTAATTCCAATTTCTTTAATCTTTGCTCCCGGCAGCATCGCCTCTGCCAAATCAGTTATCCGAAACGAAGGTATCTTTGAAATGTAAGTTTCCCCTCCATTTGATTCTTCCAGGGCTTTAAAAACCAGTTCAGCACCTTGTTCCAATTTAATCCAAAAACGAGTCATCCTCGGATCGGTAATTGGCAATTCCGTTTCGCCTTTTTCGATCAAGTTCTTGAAAACTGGTATGACGGAGCCCCGGCTGCCGGCAACATTACCGTATCTGACGACGGAAAATTTCGTTTTGCTTATTTTACTGTATGCGTTTGCCGAAATAAATAACTTGTCGGATACCAGTTTTGTTCCGCCATATAGATTTATAGGGTTTACCGCCTTGTCCGTTGACAACGCAACCACCTTTTTGACTCTCCTGTCGATGGCGGCGTCAATTACATTCTGCGCTCCATGAATATTAGTCTTGATGGCTTCAAACGGATTGTATTCACAGGTCGGCACTTGCTTCATCGCCGCTGCGTGAATGACATAATCAACTTGATCGAAAGCCCTGTACAAACGGTCTTTATCTCTTACATCGCCGATGAAGAATCTCACTTTTGACATATCATGCTTTTTTTGAAATTCATCTTTCATCACGCTTTGCTTGAATTCATCTCTTGAGTAGATTATGATTCTATTGGGTGTATATCTATCAAGCACCATCTCCAAAAATTTCTTGCCAAAACTGCCTGTACCGCCTGTAATCAGTATTGCCTTTCCGTTAAGCATTTGATATCCTCCTTGTTTTTGCTCTGTTGCGTTTACTGTTTATTGATATAGTAATGAATACATATCTATATCTTCTTCGTGATTTTGATACCAAATATATAAATCACGTATGGCATCTTCAATTGATGTAAAGGCAAATCTCCCCATCTCGTTCAAAAGTCGTTGGTTGCTTGCTGAGTATTCGTTTGCCAATCCTTCTTTGCAAACATATATTGGAAGATCCTTGTCGCTGACTTTCTTTACGATATTTGCCAACGTTAGAAGGTCTATTTTTTTTCCTGATGTTACATTATAGTCTTTGTGCTTTGCATCATGGTCGATAAACCACTTTATTATTTTACAAAAATCATCGATATACAGGTAATCGAAATATACGTTTTGCCGGATTGTTATGGGCAGACCTTTTAGCGCCTTGCAACATGCGCCTGAAATAAAAGTTTTTTTCCAATTCTCGTATTTCCCAAACAATCCAAATATACGCAGATTATATATATTATTGCTGTGCTGGATCGACTTATTTATAATGTATTTATAAAGACCATAATCGGTCTTCGGTATTCCGTTTCCAGCGCCACCTTCATTGATCATGCTAATTTCCCCGCTCTTATCAAATTCAGCGCCGGAACCAAAATACAGCATCTTACCATAGAAACTCTGGTATCTTTCAAAATTGAAAAACATTCGCAAGTTTTTATCCAATTCCTTTGATGGATCTTTATTGGAACCTACTCTAGGATTGTAGACGGCAGCGTGTATAATGACATCATAATAATGTTTTTTTAGTTGCGCATTTACGGCTCGTTCATCTGATATATCAAATTCATTACTTGCAGGCGCATAGATTTCATATAAATCTTTCTTTTTTTCTAAAAACTCCTTGAGATTCCGGCCCATAAAGCCGCCCGCGCCGAGTATTAATATCTTGCTTATCATTGCTGCCATACCTTCCACGGCGCCTGATTTGAATTCCATAGGGTTTCCAGGACGTTTTTATCGCGTATAGTATCCATAGGACGCCAAAAGCCATAGTGTTTATAAGCCATTAATTGTTTTTGGGCCGCTAGACTCTCAAGGGGTTCCCGTTCCCAGATGATTTGGTCTCCATCTATGTAATCAAATATTTGGGGTTCCAGCACGAAAAATCCGCCATTAATCCAACTGCCATCTCCGACCGGTTTTTCAACAAAGGAGATCACTTCATTATTGGCGTTAATATTTGCAAGTCCAAAACGCCCCGGCGGCTGGACAGCGGTAAGGGTAGCTAACCGCCCGTTGTTTTGGTGAAAGCTTATCAAAACATTAAGATCAATGTCAGCAACACCATCCCCGTAGGTGAGCATAAAAGTTTCATTTCTCACATACTCTTGAATTCGCTTGATCCTGCCGCCGGTCATAGTATGAAGCCCGGTATCAATTAACG
>DJVN01000036.1 GCA_002441205.1 Syntrophaceae bacterium UBA6255
CTTCCGGCGTCACCGCAAACTTTTTAATCGGCGGGTCGATCCGCTCCAGCTTTGCCAGAATCGTCTTCAACAGGTCAGTTTCGCCTCTCGCCATCTCTAAAACCCCCCATTTCAATGTTCCGCCTGCCGCCCGTCAGTAACACCAACCGGCCCACAGGCCCGCATAATCCGCACTCCGGCAAATTCTCCGAAGCCGCGCAAATTTCACGCTCTTTTCAGCCCTTTCACGGCTTTTCCCGATGATTCCCGGGAAACTTTTTTCTTCATGCGCTGCTCAAAATCTTCAAGTGTCACCGTTTTTCCTGCCCGGCTTTCTTCGATAGCATGCCTGGCCAGCACATCAAAAGGATTCTGCTTCGGTCTCGGAATCGGCAAACCAGCTTCTTTTAGTGCTGCAATCACATCCGCCAGCGCCTGCCGGCCATTCTGCAACGCTTCTTTCCTGGTCTCACCATCGGCGACGCATTCGTCAAAGTCCGGATACGACACAAGAAACCCGCCGCCCTCTTCGGCGCTTAATTCGCGAATCTCGAATTGATATTTATCTAAATCCTGCATATATCAGCAATTCCTGTAATCTTCAGTCTTCTTTATCTGCCGGAAATGGCTTCAAACCCTTCCGCTTTACCGCTCGATCAAAGTCCTGCTGTGTAATTTCCGGGTAATCATCGCCTTCCGTATCCAGGTCATCAAACATTTCCTCGATATTGTCATAAGTCCGACTGAGGCCTTTGCCGGCAACAGCATCAGCAATAGCTTTCCTGGTCTCACGGTTTTGAACAGCAGGCTCTCCGACAGTCCTGTTCTGCTTTGACAAATCACTTTTTGACGGCTTTGCATTCATCTTTTTCAATACCTCATTCCGTATTTTACCCAGATTAACCGGATAAAAACCAGTCTTCTCGACACTTACATTGCGCCGCTTGTTCTCGTTTTCCATCATATCCCGGTCATGCGTGTGTCCGTGCAGGTTGTAATATGGCATGTCTTCCGACATCGCCAGTGGCTCATGTGAAAGCATCAGAAACTTGTGAATGATGATCGGGTGTGCATAAACCTCTTTGAATCCGGCGCTCAGACATTCTTCTTTCTTGTAAGTGTCATGATTACCCAGAATCAGAATCTTTTCGCCGTTCAATTGGGCAAGAATACGCCGCATGTCGTCTAAATGGCCACTCATGCAGAAATCACCAAGATGCCACACCAGATCAGCTGACCCGACAACTTCATTCCAGCATCTGATCATGACTTCGTGCATTTCCTCAACTCCGGCAAACGGTCTGCCGGTGTATTTGATGATATTTTCATGGAAAAAGTGATGATCAGCCGTTACAAATGACTTGCCCATTCAACATTAAACCCTTTTCTCAAGCTACTTTTCACTGTTATAGCCTTTTTCACCAGATCAGTGAAAACGTCATTAAAAATGAAAACTTCCATATACAGCTTTGCTTATAGTATCAAAATCTAGTATTATTATTACAGAATCACATGAATAACAAACATCGCAAAGTCCTCGAAAAAATCTTTCAAAACCCTGTCAAACCCATCGAATGGCAGGATATCGAAAAGCTTTTTCTCGCCCTGGGAGCTCGCATCGCCGAAGGCAGCGGTTCCCGCGTAACGTTTTCTCTAAACGGTGTGACTGCCGACTTCCATCGGCCCCACCCCGGCAAGGAAGCAAAACGATACCAGATCATCGACACCAGGGAATTTTTGACCAAAGCCGGCATAGATCCGGCAAAAGTTTGAGGTAAAAAACTATGAACAGCTTGAAATACAAAGGCTATACCGCCAGAATCGACTTCGACCCCGAAGATGAAATCTTTGTCGGACGCGTGGTTGGTATTAAAGACATCATTGGTTTTCATGCTGAAACCGCCAAAGAACTCCGCCAGGCTTTCGAAGAAGCCGTTGACCATTATCTTGCATCGTGCAAAGAACTCAACGTCAAGCCGCAAAAGAGCTTTTCCGGCAAATTCGTTATCCGTCTCTCTCCTGACATCCACGAAAGAATAGCTCTTGCTGCTGCCGCAACCCATAAAAGCCTCAACAGTTTGATTGAAGATATCCTTAGAAACTATGTCAAGACCGCTTAAGGCTTTTTACACCAGTTTTCGACCCTCAACCCAGGCACACGGCTGAACTCTCGCTCATTGTTGGTAACCAGACAGGCCCCCATAGCCAGAGCGTGCGCGGCTATCAGAGTGTCCAGCGGCCCGATCGGTGAGCCGGCCTTTTCAAGACAATTCCGGATAATTCCATATTCAATCGCCGCCTGCGAATCAAATGGCAAAATCTCGAAGGGCAGCAGAAGCTCCTGGAAATGCTTGCGGTTCTTTTCCGGCTTTGCGCTTTTAGCAATTCCAAACTCCAGTTCAGCCAGAGTTATCGACGAAATGACGATATCGCCGGGACCGAAAGATCTTATATGATCAGCAATTGCCGGGTATGTTCCCTTGCATAGATATATGAAAATGTTGGTATCAAGCAGATACTGCATCAGTCAAAAAGTTCCTCTCTGGTTTCCAGAACGCCCTGGTCGCGCTCAACCATGAAATCATCGGTAAACTTTCCGATATTCCGATCCATCGGCGCCCACCAGTCATCTTTCGGCAACAGCATAATGGCATTGCCGATCCGCTTCACAAACACTTCTTTGCTTTTAAAGCGAAACTCTTTGGGCAGTCGAACTGCCTGGCTCTGTCCATTTTGGAAAATTTTTGCGGTTTTCATCTTCAGCACCTCTTAAATATATACTATTTAATATATATTAAAATTCCCGGACTTACGCAAGCGGTTTTTAACCATCACGCATGAAAGTGTATTTTTCATGGTATTTCACCCAGGGCACCGTTTAGCAAAAAAACCCCGTATTCATCAGCTTTTCATCTTGTAGTTGATAATAACGATTGGACTAAACCGCTACGCGGTA
>DJVN01000234.1 GCA_002441205.1 Syntrophaceae bacterium UBA6255
AAATAATTGGTCGAGTCCCAAGGATTCCACCGAACTTAAGTTCAAAGAGAAAGAGTTTAAACAACATAGAACATAGAACTTTGAATAAGTGAGCGTAAGCGATATAAATGAAAACGCTGAACAAAAAACTTTTGCGGGAATTGTGGCTGATGAAAGGCCAGGTGTTTGCCATTACGCTGGTGGTGATGAGCGGCGTGGCCACCTTCATCATGTTTATCAGCACCATGCATTCCCTCGATTTCACCCGCAGCAAGTTTTACCGCGAGTACAATTTCGCGGATGTTTTCGTCAATTTAAAGCGGGCGCCGGAAAGCCTCAGAGATAAAATAAAAAATATCAATGGCGTCAATCAGGTAGAAACACGCGTTTGCGCTCAGGCCAAGCTGGATATCAAAGGGTTTAAGGAATCAGTAACCGGCAGGATAAACTCCGTTCCCGATGAAGGCGAACCGCTGATCAATCGCTTGTACATCAGAGCCGGTAGACTACCCGATCCTTTTAAAGACAATGAAGTAGTGATTAATGAAACCTTTGCCCAGGCTCACGGTTTTAAACTCGGCGATCAATTCGCGGCTGTCATCAACGGCAAATGGAAAAACCTGACGATCACCGGCATCGTTCTTTCCCCGGAATTTATCTTATTGATGAAAACGGGCGCGATGACTCCCGATTTCAAACGCTATGGCGCTTTGTGGATGAGCCGTAAAGCCATCAGCAAGGCATACGACATGGAAGGCGCGTTCAACGATGTTGTGCTTACCCTTTATCCGGGAACACAGCTGAGCGATGTTGTGCGGGATCTGGACAACATTCTGGGAAGATACGGCGGCTTCGGAGCCTACGGGCGCAAGGATCAGATATCCCATAAGCTGCTCAGTGAAGAATTCAAACAACTCAACACCAGTTCGAAAATATATCCGACCATCTTCATTTGTGTGGCTGCTTTTCTGCTCAATATCGTCATGAGCAGAACCATCAGCACGCAGCGCGAACAGATCGGCACGCTCAAAGCGTTCGGCTACAATCATCTGAATGTGGCGATGCATTACGCTAATATGGTCATCATGATTATTTCCGCCGGCATTGTGATCGGTATTGCCGGCGGCATCTGGTTCGGCAAAATGCTGGGTGAACTGTATTTGGAAACGTATCGATTCCCATATTTGATTTACACATTACATCCGGAAGTGATTGTCACAGTTGTTTTGATCAGTGTGGGTGCGGCGCTCGGCGGGACCCTGCACTCGCTCTGGAGGGCGGCCCGGCAGACGCCCGCGGAAGCGATGAGGCCGGAGGCTCCGGAGAAATACCGGGTTTCACTGATTGAAAAAACGGGTGCCGGCCGCATTCTTTCCCAACCCTCACGCATTATCGCCCGCAATGTCGAAAGAAAGCCGGTCAAGACTTCTCTCGCGATTATCGGCATCGCGACGGCCTGCGCGACAATGATCTGCAGCGGGTTTTTTCAGGACTGCATTGATTACATGGTGCATATTCATTTTGTCCTGTCGCAGAAAGAAGATATGAGAGTAACCTTCGTCGAACCGACTTCCCATAAAGCTATCTACGAATTAAAAAGAATGGAGGGAATCAACGACGGAGAAGCCTTCCGGAGCGTTCCGGTAAAGATGAAATTCGGCCATCGCAGTTATAAAACCGTTATCAATGGCATTCAACCGGACAGCCGTCTGAGCATTTTGCTGGACAAAAATCTGAAGAGCATTCCCATTCCCGAGTCGGGCATTTTGTTGACGGATTATCTGGGAGAAATCCTCGGCGTCCAGGCAGGCGATTTGCTGACGGTCGAAGCGCTCGAAGGTTCCAAATCCGTGCGTCAGGTTCCGGTTATCGCTCTGGCCAAACAGTATCTGGGCGTCATGGGGTACATGAATCTGAACGCGCTCAACCGCCTGATGAACGAAGGCGATGCCATATCCGGTGCCTATCTGGTGACGGATGAACATTACAGGGAAAAGCTCTTCCGGTCTTTTGTGGAAATGCCGCGAGTTGCTGAAATTGTTGTCCGGCAAAATGAAATTCGCAGCATTTACGATATCATGGCCAAAGCCATGCTTTTCTTTATGTTTATTGCTTCATTAATGGCGTCTTCCATTGCTTTCGGCGTTGTCTATAACAGCGCCAGAATTTCCCTGGCCGAACGCAGCCGGGAGCTTTCGTCTCTGCGCGTGCTGGGCTATACCCGGGGCGAGATCGCCTATATTCTTCTGGGAGAACTGGGATTTATAACACTTGTTGCCATTCCCCTTGGTTTCATTATAGGATATTGGATATGCGCCTATGTGGCTCACGCTCTGACGACCGATCTATACCGCATACCAATGGTGATTGAGCTGAGAACCTATACGCTGGCAGCGGCGGTTGTTATTTTTTCGGCGATTGTTTCGGGTGTGATTGTGCGGCATAAACTTAACAACCTTGATCTTGTGGCGGTGTTAAAGACAAGAGAATAATATACCAATTCGCTTTCTTCGGCTAACTTTGTTGGCATCGTCGTCGGCTTCCTCAACGTATTATGGATACGCCTCGTTGCCTCCTCCTTGCCCAGCAAAGACAGGACAGTTCAGCTATTGGATTACAGTTTACGCAATAAACTGTAATCCGAGTTTCACTGCCGCCTCGTTATCCTTTGAAATCGAAATGGTATATGATAAAATAAAACAAATTAATGAAACCGAGAGTATATTAATGAATCATGTTTTACGCAGAAGATTATTTGTCATCAGTATCGTTGTGATAGTTATCGCTCTGCTCGTTTATGGTTTTCTTCCCAAGACGAGGGAGGTTGACATCGTTTCGGTCATACGGGGGCCTCTCCAGATCACGATTGAAGAAGAAGGACGCACCCGCCTGAAAGATCGTTTCACCATCTCCGCTCCGACAGCCGGTTATATGCGGCGTATTAACGTTAAAGTCGGAAATACGATAAAGAAGGGTCAGGTGGTTGCTGTTCTGGAACCTCTGCCGTCACAGGCCCTTGATTCACGCAGTCGCGCGACAGCGGAAGCTGCCGTTGCATCCGCCGAGGCTTCAATCAAAGCCGCGATGGAAAGAGAGAAGGTAACCACAGCTGACGCCGCTTACCTTGAACAAAGACAGGAAAGATTAAAAGCTCTTTACGATAAAGGTTCCATCTCCAAAGATCAGTTTGATCAGATAAATTCCGAAGCCCAAAAAGCACGGGCCCTCCAGCTTTCGGCTGCGGCGGAAGTGAACGTCGCCAAATCGGAACAGGAAAGGGCTAAAGTGACATTGCGGAATTTTTCTTCGGTTAAAGGAGACGGTAATACGGTTTCCGTTGCCTCGCCCGTTCATGGCGTCGTTTTCAGAATTTATAGGGAAAGCGAAGGCGCGGTTAATATCGGCGA
>DJVN01000259.1 GCA_002441205.1 Syntrophaceae bacterium UBA6255
AACCCGCCGTTAAAGTGGAGCGTTCTGCTCCGGCAAAGGGGGAAGAGGAAAAGGACAACGGGGGTATGGGGGATACTCTCAGCAAAATGATTTTCGGCAGCAAAGGTCCCCGCGGAGGACAAAGAGAAGGAATGGTGCAGGCCGCGGCCAAAAGTGTGGCGCGCAGCATAGGTTCTTCACTGGGACGCCAGATTATCCGCGGTGTGCTGGGCTCAATCCTGGGCGGTTCCCGCCGCTGATCAAGCATCTATGATTGTCCGAACCTTTTTAACAAGATCGTTATCGCACTGACAAAAGGTGGTCAGCAATGAACGTTATTTATTTAAGAACATTTTTTGTCAGTTACGTCTTATTTATTGCTCTGTGTGTCATCGTCATCGCATCGCTGTGGTGGCCAAACCGTAAGCGTTCCCCAGAAATTTTCCTCTGGCTTGTTAACTATGTTTTATTGTTCATCGCTCTCCTGCTGATCACTTTACGCGGATTAATCCCCGACTTATTTTCAATTGTTTTAGCTAATTTCTTTATTATTGGTGGAGCAGTTATCCTCTATATCGGTCTCGGTCGTTATGTACGAAAAGAAATTAAACCGTTGCATAACGTTGTCATGCTGGCAATTTTTACACTTGGGCATGCTTGCCTAACCTACGCTTATCCGAATGCCGCCTGGCGCACGATTAATCAATCGATTGCTTTGATTTATATTTGCGCTCAAGCCTCCTGGCTGATGTTGAGAGGAGTGGATAAATCTCTACGCCCTGCCACGAGATCAACCGGTATCGTCTTTGCGTTATTTTGTCTTATCGGCATGATGCAAATCGTCGTTAATTTCACCATACATGAATCACACCATATCATTGTTTCCGGTTCTTTCGGCATCGTTGCTACGATGATGTATCAAATATCCTTTGTTGCTCTGACATTTGCTCTGTTTTTGATGGTCAGCCGTCGTCTTTCTACGGAACTGGAAAATGAGCTTGTTCAGCGCGGACAAGAAGAAAAAATAATTCGCATCAGATTGTCCCTGTTGGAATTCGCGACGACTCATTCTTTGAACGAAGTTCTTCAAAAAACGCTGGATGACGTAGGGGAACTGGTGGAAAGTCCCGTCGGCTTCTATCATTTTGTCGATGAAGATCAAAAAACGCTTACCCTTCAGACATGGTCAACACGCACGCTTAAAGAGTTCTGCAAGGCCAAGGGCAAAGGGATGCATTACGCAATCGATCAGGCCGGTGTCTGGGTGGACTGTGTCTATCAGAAACGGGCAGTCATTCACAATGATTACCAGTCTCTGCCCCATCGGAAAGGTTTACCGGAAGGTCATGCTCCCGTTATCAGGGAACTCGTTGTGCCGATTATGAGGGGAGAAAATATCATGGCGATCCTCGGTGTCGGGAACAAGCCCGTTGATTATACAGAGAAGGATGCTGAAGTCGTCTCGTATTTGGCCGACGTGGCCTGGGAGATCGTTAAACACAAACGAGCGGATGAGGCATTAAAGAAAAGTGAAGAGCAGGTGCGTCTGTTGCTCAACTCAACGGCCGAGGGGATTTACGGCATTGATATACAAAGCAAGTGCACTTTTGCCAATCCATCCTGTCTCAACATGCTGGGCTATGAGACTATGGAACAAATCCTGGGCAGAAATATGCACGAGCTGACTCACCATTCATATCCGGATGGAAATCCCATGACGATAGATCAATGCGCAATAATGGTGGCCTTTCATGAAGGTACTGGCGTGCACCGCGACGATGAAGTCTTTTGGAGGGCGGACGGCACAAGCTTCCCCGTGGAGTACTGGTCCTATCCCCAAATAGTCAACGGCGAAATTTCCGGGGCGGTGGTTACATTTATTGATATCACCGAACGTAAGCGTACGGAAGAGACGATTAAACATCTGGCAACGCACGATTTGTTGACCGACCTGCCCAGTATGAGATTAGCCGGTGACCGGCTGTCTCGGGCCATTCAGATGGCGCGCCGGCATAAAAAAGCGGGCGCCGTGATGTTTATTGATCTAGATGGTTTTAAAAGCGTCAATGACACACTCGGTCACGATGCCGGAGATTACGTACTCAAGCAGGTCGCCCAGCGCTTACTTTCATGTGTGCGCGAGACGGACACGGTCGCCCGTGTCGGAGGCGATGAGTTTTTAATTATTGCAACAGAGGTTATGTCTACCGACAACGTCGCCCGGATCGCGCAGAAGGCGGTTCATACGGTTTCTCAACCGATTTTTATTAATGGTGAACAAGCCGTGGTCAGTGCAAGCATCGGAATCTCACTTTTTCCTGAGCATAGTGACGACAGGGACACACTCATCAAACTGGCCGACGAAGCCATGTATAAAGTCAAGAACGCCGGCAAGAACAATTTCCGTTTTGTCAATGATTAGATCAAATCATTCCACCATTGACAGATGCGCATCTTCCTTATATAGCACTGTGGCAATTCATTCTCGGATCATGTTCTAGCCGAAACCATGCGGCATCCAGATCTATAAAGGAATGCCGTATGAAAATATTTTTTGATTTTGAAAAATCACCCTTATATTTTACACATCCTGCTTCCGTCATCCATTGTTCTGCCTTTCAGGACGTTCCCCGGGCTTTTGAAAAAATTGAAGACGCGCTTAAACAAGGGTTACATGTTGCCGGATTTTTTTCCTACGAACTCGGCTATGCCTTTGAAGAAAAATTTTCTGCCTTTGTTCTTAACGGTTTTCCGCTTATTCACGCGGGATGTTATGAAAAGCCTCTGCAATGTAATAATCAAGTGTCTGTCTGCGTACATAGCAGTCAAATAAATAATTTAAGATTTAATCTTTCCAAAGAAAAATATTTT
>DJVN01000067.1 GCA_002441205.1 Syntrophaceae bacterium UBA6255
AATGATATACTGGCAGGCCAGCCGATGCCGGAACAAATCTATCCGGAATTTAAAGATTTCATTTCAGACAGTTTACTGATTGCGCATAACGCCAAGTTTGATGTAGGCTTTCTGCGGTCGGAATTTAGCAGATTAAATCTCCGTATTCAAAACCCAAGCATTTGCACCCTGAAAATAAGCCGCAGACGATACCCGCGCCTGCCGAATTATAAATTGAGCACGGTTTACCAGCATCTTGTTGGAATGGCCGAGGACATGTTCCGGAGCGGGGACGTGATGCGGAAGCCCAAAGGGAGCGCATCATGTCCCCGGAAAAATGAAACGTGTTTTCGGAAGTTGCAACAACACCGCGCACTGGACGACGCGCGCATGGTCGCGGCCATCTGGATGGCAATGGAAAAAAATGACAGAATCGACACCTTCATATTACAAGTATTGGGGAAAAGCGGATAAAGAAACGGGAGAATATCATCTTCTGCCTTATCACTGTTTGGATGTGGCAGCGGTCGGGTCTTCTCTTTTATTAAACAATCCGGCATTGCGGCAGAAAATCGCCACCATCACCGGCCTTGATGAAAAAATCTGTACTCATTGGCTAAAAATGGGCCTTGCACTTCATGACATTGGCAAGTTCTCGGAAACATTCCAGAATTTGCGTCCTGACATATTAAAGCAGTTACAAGATATTACGAGTAATAAAGAATACACAATCCGACATGACAGCTTGGGTCATCTCTTCCTCAAATCATTCGTAGAGAACGGAAATCCATTGTTCCATAAATTTCCAGACAGCTCGTTGGATGAATGGCAGGATGTCATCATGTCAATTATCAGAGCATATACTGGACATCACGGCGTGCCCCCACAAATGAGGGGTTTAAATGGAATGCCTCTGAATTATCACCGTTATTTTGGGGAAGCAGATACTGCAGCGGCGGCAAACTTTATTAAAGAAGTTGATGCAATAGGTAAAGTTCTGCCTGACAAATTAGCCTTCCCTCCGGCATATGAACTTGAAGTGATGTTAAAAAAGGCATCCTGGTTATTGGCTGGTTTTACAGTGATGTGCGATTGGATTGGATCGAACAGTCTTTGGTTTCGATACACTGCGACAGAGATCAGTTTGGACAAATATTGGGAAACCATCGCCTTACCTCAGGCTGTGCTTGCTATTCGTGCAGCCGGCATCAATGCCGGTAGCCCATTAGCTGACCAGCCCGTTTTTTCTGGACTGTTCCCAGCCATTCCAGCCCCAACGCCATTGCAGGCTTTTGTCGATCAATGTCTGCCTGGAAATTCACCGCACTTGTTTATCCTTGAAGACATAACCGGCTCCGGGAAAACAGAGGCTGCACTGCTTTTGGCGGGACGTTTGATGGCTGCCGGATGCGGGAATGGGCTGTTTCTGGCGCTGCCGACAATGGCAACGTCCAATGCCATGTACACCAGGCTTGCCAATGTTTACAGAAAACTGTTTATGGCTGATACTGCACCAGCGCTCGTCCTTGCCCACAGTGCCCGGCACCTTTCTGAAAACTTCATGGCGACTGTTGGCGGGCGGGGAAATTATGGCGTAGATGAAGAAACAGCTGCTGCTCAATGTTCATCGTGGCTTGCCGACAACCGCAAAAAGGCGCAATTGGCTGATGTGGGTGTTGGGACGCTCGATCAAGCATTGCTGGCAATCCTCCCCGCGCGTTTTCAATCTTTACGCCTCTTTGGTTTGGCCAGTCATATTCTGATCATTGATGAGGTACATGCCTACGATCCATACATGAACAAATTATTACAAAACCTGCTGACCTTCCATGCAGCTCTCGGCGGAAGCGCAATTATGCTTTCGGCAACACTGCCGACACACACACGGCGTGGCTTCGTTAACGCTTTTGCCACTGGCTGTGACGATAATCAACGGCTGGAGCAGAAAATCCAAGCCTACCCACTGTTCACTTCCTACACAAAAGAAACGGGCATTTGTGAAACAGCCATTGAATCAGCACCACAACGTCGATGCAGTGTAAAGGTTTCACTCATTGAAGAAGAAGTCGAAATCATAAAACAGATTATTGAAGAAACAGAAAAAGGACATTGTGTCTGCTGGATCAGGAACACGGTACATGATGCTTTAGACGGGCATGAAAAACTAAAAGGAAAAGTTCATAAAGATAAATTAATGCTGTTTCATGCACGTTTTGCCTTGGGTGATCGTCTTGATATCGAAGACGAAGTTTTAACAGCATTTGGGAAAACAAGCACAGAAACGCTACGCAATGGGAAGGTGCTGGTCGCTACACAGGTGGTCGAACAGTCACTTGATTTGGACTTTGACCTGCTGATTTCCGATCTCGCGCCTATGGACTTATTGATACAAAGAGCGGGGCGGCTTCACCGCCATACCCGCGACGAGAAGGGCAACCTTTTACAAGAAGGCCCTGATCGACGTGAACCACCCCGCATGATAATATATGGCCCTTTACCTGAAGAAAGTGCAGGTAGCGACTGGTTCAAATCCTTCTTTCCCAAGGCGGCGTTTGTCTATCCCAGTCACGGTTGCCTTTGGCTAACCGCCAAGCTCCTGTCTGAGAAAAAGCATCTCACGATGCCGGACGATGCAAGAATGCTGATTGAGGCCGCCTTTTCCGAAAGTGCGGAAAGAATACCTGAACCGCTCCAACACCGCGATCAGCAGGCGGATGCAAAATGGCAAGCGGATAAAACCCTTGCTCATATTAACATGCTTAAATTGGATGAGGGTTACGAAGCCACTGTGACCCAATGGCGGGAAGATATGAAGACGCCGACCCGTCTAGGTAGTATGGACACTGCCGTGCGACTGGCCTGCTGGGATGGCGCAAAACTAACACCCTGGTACACGCATGGACGATTCCCGTGGGATATGAGTCAAGTCAATATCCGTAGCAGTTTTGTTAACGCGGAAGTTATCTATGATGGAACATTAGCTGAGGAAATTTCCAGTTTAAAAGAGATATTGCCGGACAAGGGCAAGTGGTCAGTTCTTGTTGTCCTTCAGCAAAACGAAAATGGCCACTGGCGCGGCAATGCGCTGAATAATAAAAACGATACCGTGGCGCTGGAATATGATCGTCTGACCGGCGTGAAGATCATAACGAAGGAGGATTAAATGCAGTTCAACCTGATTGATGAACGATGGATACCGGTAATTAGACGGGATGGCACCAAAACCATGATAGCGCCCTGGGAGGTTACGGATCAGTTCAAAGAAAATCCGGTCGTGTCACTTGACGCACCGCGGCCGGACTTTAACGGTGCGCTAATTCAATTTCTAATTGGACTTGTTCAGATGGTCGCTGCGCCGCAGAATAACACAGAATGGCGCAAGAAACTTATTGATCCACCTAAGCCGGATGAATTGAAAAAAATGTTCGCAACAGTGCACCATGCCTTTGATCTTGGCGGAGATGGCCCGAGGTTTATGCAGGCCTTCGAGTCATTTGATGATTTTACACTTTCGGGAGTTGCAGGGTTGTTGATTGATACACCTGGAGAAAATGCATTGGCTCAAAATAAAGATCATTTCATCAAGCGGGGAACTGTTAACTCAATGTGTTTGCCATGCTGTGCAACAGCACTCTTCACTTCACAGATTAATGCATATGGTGATGGACCGGGGTATAGGACTTCACTCCGTGGTGGTTCTGGCCCACTAACAACATTGGTAATCAGTGATGATCGCCACAACACTTTATGGCAGTTGATATGGCTAAATATACTTGAAAAGGGGTGTTTTTTGAACATATGTGCAGATGCAGGCAAAATTGCGCCAAAAGACACTTTTCCATGGTTAGCAGCAACGAGAACAAGCGAACAAAATACTGGCCACGAAACTACCCCAATGAATGTGCATCCAAATCAAATGTTTTGGAGCATGTCACAGCGGATTAAATTGAATATTGAAGAAACACAAATAGGCACTTGTGACATCTGCGGCAATTTTTCAAATAGTTGTATAGCGGCATTCAAAAAGAAAAATAGCGGTGTGAATTACGTTGGATCTTGGCTACATCCATTAACACCATATCGTCAGAAAGAAGATGGTACAACAATTCCGTCACATGGTGAAAGAGGTGGCCTTACCTATAGGCACTGGCTTGGATACGTCAGTGTTGACTCCGGCAATAATCGATCACCCGCAAGAGTTGTCCACGAATTTTATAAGAGAATAAAACCTGATTGGCAGTTTAGATTATGGGTTTTCGGGTACGATATTTATAACAGTGCTAAAGTACGTTGTTGGTATGAAGCTAAAATGCCACTCCTTGATATTGATAAAAAAATTCTCAAAACATTCGAAGATGAAATCGCAAATCTTGTTGTCAGCGCTTCAGAAGTTATTTCAAATACAAAATCAGCAATCAAAAAAGCTCTTTTTGCGAAAGTTAAAGGGGTGAAGAAAAATGGTGAAGCATTATGGGAAATACCTACCTCAATAAAGGAGGATAAAGAGTTTTTTTATCAAGTGGCATTAACATTCTGGCAAAGTACTGAAGCTATATTTTATCATACTATGTTCTTGCTTAAGGATTGTATTGAATCCGGTAAGGAGAGTCTGGGTATCAAAATGGCGTGGCATCGCAATCTTTGTGAGTCTGCCGATAACATCTTCGTATCCAATGTAATGAACAATTCTATAGAAGACACAGATCCAAAGCGGGTGGTAATTGCCCGCAGTGAGTTAGGACGTTATAACAGAGGCAAGAAGATCAAGGAGCTTCTTGGCATGCCGGTCGAGAAGTCCAAGTCCGACAAAAAGATAAGGTCCAAGAAAGAAAAGAAACAGTCAAAACAAGAATAACTTGCACTTTGATATTAAAATCTGAAAGGAGGCTGCATGGCAACAACATACCTTACATTCAACAATGATTCACCCGAAATGCAGGTGCTTACTGCCTGGTGGAAGGCGTTACATGACAACAGAGGAGACCGGGCAGAATTGCGCCGCTGCGCTACTTTGACGGAAGTGGCATTTACACCGGCTTATCACCGCTTGCGGCTTGCTGTTGGTAAACATGGTGCGGTCAATGATGATGCACTTGCGTTGCTGGCAGGACTGGCTGCGCGCGTAAAAATGGACATTACGGAAAACACACTGGCAGAACAGATGGCGACAGGCAAGACCGACGGATCAGCAAGAGTAAGCGGTTTACGCTTTCGACGCTTACTTAAAGTTAAAGAGGCCGACGGGCTGTTTAGTGCCTTGGGACGCGTTGTGGCATTGTTAGGTGGGGCTGTCAATCTTCAAAGCCTCGCGCATAGTGTTTATTTTTGGAATGACAGAACACGGAAACAGTGGGCTTTTGAATACTATACAAAGTCACCTTCGGAACAATAAATCATATTAAAAAGGAGAATCGAACATGAGTAACTTTATTCAGCTGCATTTGTTGACATCATATCCCCCGTCAAACCTGAATCGTGATGATTTGGGACGTCCCAAAACAGCCATTATGGGCGGCAAAACACGTTTGCGGGTGTCTTCTCAAAGCCTGAAGCGGGCATGGCGGACCTCGTCAATATTTTCTGATGCTTTGAAAGGTCACATTGGCACCCGCACCAAGACAATGGGTATAGAGGTGTATGAAGCTTTGAAATCGAAAGGTGTCGCAGAGAACAATGCCAAAGAATGGGCAAGGCAGATTGCCGAGGTTTTCGGCAAAGGAAAGAAAGCAAATGCTGCCAATCCGCTCGATGAGCTGGAAATCGAGCAGCTCGCCCACTTCAGTACAGAGGAAAAAACAGCAATAGATGCGCTTGTAGACAAGCTGGCAACAACCAAAGCCGCGCCATCTGCTGATGATCTGAAATTGCTGAAGAAAAAACACACTGCCGCCGATATTGCCATGTTTGGCAGGATGCTGGCCAGTGCACCAGCTTTTAATACTGAAGCAGCCGTACAGGTGGCGCATGCCGTAACGGTGCATGATGTTGCGGTAGAAGACGATTACTTTACTGCCGTGGACGATCTGAATAAAGGCGACGAGGATATGGGGGCTGCCCACATTGGCGAGACAGAATTTGGCGCTGGCGTGTTCTATCTTTACATTTGTATCAACCGTGATCTGTTGCTGGAAAACATGGGTGACAAGACGCTTGCCGATAAGGCAATTGCAGCTCTGGTTGAGGCCGCCGCTAAAGTGTCGCCAAGCGGAAAGCAGAACAGTTTTGCATCCCGTGCTTATGCGTCATACATCATGGCCGAGAAAGGTGAGCAACAGCCCCGTTCTCTTTCCGTGGCCTTTCTAAAACCGGCCCACGGCGAAGATGTTTTAAGCAAAGCCATTGACGCAATTGTAACTAAACGTGCAAACATGGAGAAGGTTTACGGCCAGTGTGCCAAAGCCACAAAAACCATGAATGCAGAGACAGGTGAAGGCAGTCTGGCAGAGATCATTACTTTCGTGACGGAGTAAGATTATGATCAATTATCTTCTGTTTCAACTGTATGGGCCACTGGCTTCTTGGGGGGATATTGCAGTTGGGGAATACCGCCCCAGCTTTGCCCATCCGAGCAAATCAGCTATTATCGGGCTGTTGGCGGCGGCGCTTGGTATCCGTCGCGATGAGGAAGAGCGACAAAATTCACTGGCAGCATCCTGCTCATTTGCGGTGCGGGTCGACGCAATGGGCGTGCTTTTGCGCGACTACCATACAACCCAGGTTCCTTCCACCAAAAAAGGTGTGGTACATTATACACGACGATCCGAACTGGCAAAAAAGGAGGAACTTAATACTATTCTTTCCAGCCGGGATTACCGGTGCGACGCTGCTTATACTGTAGCAATTACTGTAGCCAATGATGCGCCTTATTCGCTGGAAGAACTCGCATCTGCGTTGTTAAAGCCTGTCTTTACGCTCTACCTTGGCCGCAAATCATGTCCATTGGCAACGCCGCTTCAGCCGCAGATCGTCAATGCAGCGACACTCCGCGATGCACTGGCTTCCGTGCCGCCAATCACCGTATTGGCAGATATCATTTCAAAAGCAGATACAAATGTGTTTTGGGAAGGTGACGTCGAAAGCGGTCTTCCACGTCAACAGGTCATTACCCGGAGAGACGAACCACGATCGCGAAAGCGTTGGCAATTTAGCGACCGCCGTGAAAACTATGGCGTTTTTCGAAAGGAGGAATAGCGATGTATTTTAGTGTGATTACCCTGCAAAAAGGACTTTCTCCTCGTGATATTACCGCGCTTACCCATCACAACGGATATCAAGCCCATCAACTTGTATGGCAACTGTTTGCTGACCATGCAGAGCGACAGCGCGACTTCATCTACCGTTATGAAGCGAGCAATGGTTCGCCGATATTTTACACGGTATCAGAACGACAACCCGTCGGTGATTCGAAAATATGGAATATCCATACTAAAGAATACAAGCCGAAACTTCGATCTGGTCAGCTTCTTGGATTTACCTTGTGCGCTAATCCGATCCGCGCCAAACGCGAAGAAAACGGACAACAAAAACGTCATGATGTCATTATGGAAGAAAAATTGAAATTGAAGAAAGAAGGCAAAGATTGCGACATGCCCGATATTGTCCAAAAAAACGGCCTGCAATGGTTGAAAGAGCGGGCAGTTTCCCACGGATTCAGCATGGCATCTAACAATGTAAGGGCGGATGGCTATCGACAGCACAAATTCTTCAAGATAAAAGGAAATAACTCCATAAGCTTGAGCACGGTGAATTTCAACGGCATTCTTACCGTTACTGATCCCGACGTTTTTATTGATAAATGCCTCTTTAAAGGGATCGGCCCCGCCAAGGGATTCGGTTGCGGTTTGATGCTTGTGCGGCGGGTTTAAGGACGAAGGAAGCTTCGGCAGGTGCTTTGACGGATGAAAGAATCAAGGGAGAATCGTGAATGACCGACAACCTTCCGGCAAAAAGTGAATTTCTTGTTTATCAGACGGAAG
>DJVN01000070.1 GCA_002441205.1 Syntrophaceae bacterium UBA6255
ATAATGTTTCTCACCATGTATTTCAAAAAACCGTGAGATTCCACTTTTATTTCGATCATTCCCTCTTCGCCTGTTGTAATCTCAATATCGACAATTGTCCGGACGCGGCTTTTAACATCAGTTCCCGTGGCGCAAAAACAGGAGAAATCGTGAGTGCCCGGTAAATATTTGGCGGCTTTTTTCATTTTTCCGATATCGAGAGGAAAACGAACATGCCAGGCATAATTACGTCCCAGCGCCGGACGAAGGCGCTGATTGCATATTTTATAGACATAAATTTTACTTTTAACATCACGCAAGGCATGAAAATCATCAGACCTTTCTTCCAGTTTTTTAACAACGATATCCGGCGGCAAAACACTGTTCATACCCATGAATATTTTATTGGCCGGTAATTTTGTGGCGCACCTGAAACTGCCCACCTGATTCAAGGCATGAACCCCGGCGTCAGTGCGTCCGGAACCGATAACGGCAACCTTTTGACCCGTTATCTTTTCGACTGCTTCTTCGAGTAGTTGCTGAATGGATATGCCGTTATCCTGCCTTTGCCAGCCGCAGTAGGCTGAACCGTCATATTCCACCGTCATTTTAAAATTGCGCATCATTCTTCCTTAATTTTTTCGTAAAAGAATTTATTCGTTTTATCCAAAAAAATAAAGAAGAAGTTTTATATTATTTCCCCTTGTACAACTTTGCTACTGTTTTTAATCATTTCTACTTGCCAGTTTTAATTAAAAAAGCTAGGATTGCCCCGAATCAAAAATATTTCTTTTTAACATTGAACACTTAATGGTTAGATTTTTTTGTCATTCCGTACTTGATACGGGATCCAGGATTTTTTATAACGGAGAAAATTTATGAGTGACGACACACAGAAAAATACAACGCAGGGGAAAATTAACGACTTCGAAAAGAAAAACCAGTCCTTGAAGTCAATGGGCGGCGAAAAACAAATCGCCAAACAGCACGAATTAAAGAAACTGACCGCCCGCGAACGTCTTGATTTGTTTTTTGATAAAGGAACTTTTCAGGAAGTTCAACTCTTTGTTGAACATCGCTCCACCCTCTTCGGTCTGGATAAAAAAGAAATTCCCGCGGACGGAGTTGTTACCGGTTTCGGCAAGGTAAACGGCCGTGTGGTTTTCACTGCGGCACAGGATTTTACATCCTCCGGCGGTTCTCTTGGCGAAATGCACGCGAAGAAAATCTGGAAAGTGATGGATATGGCGATTGCCGCGCAAAAGCCTTTTGTGGCGCTGAATGATTCCGGAGGCGCGCGCATTCAGGAAGGCGTCCCTTCACTGGAAGGCTATGGCGGAATTTTTTATCGCAACACCATTGCTTCCGGTTATATTCCGCAGATAACCGCCATCATGGGACCGACAGCCGGCGGCGCTGTTTACTCACCCGCCCTTGCCGACTGGGTATTCATGGTTAAGGGAAGCAGCTTTATGTATATTACCGGCCCTGATGTCATCAAGGCTGTCATCGACGAAGATGTTTCACATGAAGACCTTGGCGGGGCAGTGGCCCATGCCACAAAAAGTGGAGTCTGCCATGTCGCCACGGAAAGCGATGCCGACTGCTTGGAAAAAATAAAGAAACTGCTTTCCTATTTTCCCGATAATTGCCATTCTCCCCTGCCCTTGTCCGAATGCACGGACAATTCAGATAGAATTTGCGCAGAGCTGGATTCAATCATCCCCGATAAAGGCAATCGCACCTACGACATGAAAAAAGTTATCAAGTCCGTGGCCGACAATGGAGAATTTTTTGAATTATTAGAGCTATGGGCACGGAACATCGTTGTCGCTTTTATCCGGATCATGGGAAAACCCGTGGGCGTGATTGCAAATAATCCCCGTTTTGCCGCCGGTGTCCTGGATGTAAACGCTTCCGATAAGGCATCCCGTTTCATTCGTTTCTGTGATGCTTTCAATATTCCTCTTTTAACTTTTACGGATGTTCCCGGTTATATGCCGGGCACCCATCAGGAGTGGGCGGGAATCATTCGCCACGGCGCGAAACTTCTTCATGCCTATTCAGAAGCAACGGTGCCTAAAATTACCGTCATTACCCGCAAGGCTTACGGCGGAGCGTATATCGGCATGTGCAGTAAGCAACTGGGCGCTGACTATGTGATGGCCTGGCCGACAGCCGAAATCGCCGTCATGGGCGCGGAAGGAGCCTGCAACATCATCTATCGCGGTGAAATAACCGCCGCTGCAGATCCCGCGACCAAAAGAGCGGAACTTGCCGCCGCTTATGAAGAGCAATTCAACAATCCGTATTTTGCGGCTTCAATGGGAATCATTGAGGAAATCATTGTCCCGCGAGAAACCAGAAAAAAAGTTATCGCCCTGCTGGAAGCGTTAAAGGGTAAAAAAGAAACCAGACTGTCCAAAAAACACAATAATATACCTCTGTAGCATTTTAGAATTTTCTTGATGGCATTCAATTCTTCAGGAGGATTTATGAAAAATATTCTCAGTACACTGATTGTTATTGTGGGGCTGCTGGTATCTTATTTAACCCTCTGGCCCGTGCCGGTTGATCCTGTGCAATGGATTCCTCCTGAATCACAAGGATACGTCGGTGCTCACGCCAAAAACACTAAACTCGCTGATCTTCAAATCATTCCTCTGGGTAAAGAAGAAGGGCCGGAACAGATTGTCATCGGCAAGGACGGTAAACTTTACATCACTGTTTTTTCCAGCGGCAAAATTATGCGCATGAATCAGGATGGTTCCCGGCAGGAAGTTTTTGCAAAAACGGGAGGCCGAGTCCTTGGTTTTGATTTCGACGCCGCAGGAAACATCATAGCTGCCGACGTGAATAACGGTCTCCTTTCCATCAGTCCGGATAAAAAAATTACCGTATTAACGAATAAGGTAAACGGTGATCCCATCCGCTATCCCGATGCCGTTGCCTTGGCTAAATCCGGCAAGATATATTTCAGCGACGCTTCCCAGCGCTTCGCACCCAAAGACTGGGGCGGCATCTTCCAATCCAGTACGATTGATATTCTTGAACAGCGTTCAACTGGGCGTATTTTGGAATATGATCCGATAACAAAAAACACAAGGGTCGTAGCCAAAGGATTTAGTTTTGCCAATGGTGTGGCTTTAAGTCAGGATCAGAATTGGCTTTTCGTCAATGAAACCGGGAAATATCGTGTCTGGAAGATTTCCGTAAAATCGAAAGATTTAGATATTTCTAATCCTGGCGAATTAGCCCAAGTGCTTTTTGAAAATTTACCAGGATACCCCGATAATCTGATGCGCGGTATCAACGGAAAGATATGGGTGGGATTAATAAAACCACGCAGTCCCGTTCTGGAGAAAATGACCATAACAACCACCCCCTTTATGCGCAAGCT
>DJVN01000054.1 GCA_002441205.1 Syntrophaceae bacterium UBA6255
GTACCCATCAACCGGATGAACCTAAAATATTAAGTTTCGCACGCAGAGCTGCCCTTATCCCGCGGACGGGACCTTCTATTAGTCGAGTGAGGTCTTCTTGATATTCTCCAGTAAGTGCGCTCATTTGACCCTGCAGAAAAAACATGGGACTTATATCAAGCGAATCTGGAAAACAATTATACTCGCTAATCTTCTCCCACTCTTCACCATTGTATGTGTCAAGAACCCAGCAAGGTGATCCACACAAGCCCGGCGAGTTAAGTGTCAATCGATATCGGACTGATGGTTCTTTGATGTATTCAACAGCGATAGAAACATTAGGATCACTAAATGGCCCACCATCCTGAAATAAAGACAAATGACGTCTTTCCCACGCCGACAAGGCTTCAGAATTCCCTTCAGATTTAGTGATCCAATCTTTATCTAGTCCAAAAACGCGCATAAGGGCTGAAAGGATCAAGGACTTACCGGTTCCACGGCCACCTATAAATGTATTAAGCGATGGTGAAAATTCGAATGAAAATTCTTCTTTACAAAAAATACCGGCCCCCAAAATGGACACAGAGAAAATATACTCGGAAGGTAGCTTAGGCGGTTCATTAAAAACACGACGACCTTCACCCGAGATAAGAGCCTGTGTTATTGAAATAGTCGAAGGTTCTGATAATTTTAGCCACGATGTGCGATCAACTTGTCCAAAGTACTCAGAGATTATATTATTATTGTCGCCTCTTTGGTCTGAAGATCGGAGACAAGCAACAATACGATCACCATAATCCTGTTTGTTTTTCCCTTGAATTGTTGCTTCATCGGTTTCATTTTGTCCACCAATAATACCGCCAACAAACCAAGAACCTGCGTTTGCATAAAGTGCTCGACCAGCTTCATTTCCAATAATTCCCTGTTTGTTTTTTTCCAGATTTGGAAGAATTACATATTGATCACGGAAATGGTTCTCCATGCTCTTTGCAATATCTTTAAGAGATTTGTTCAGTCTTTCGACCCTTGGCGTTTTAAACTTTTCCTCCCGTTCATGCGCAGGAATATTCTGCAAGTTTTGCAATTCTACCCATGAAGGCGCTTGGAGAGTAACTGACGGGTTCTGTGCCGCCATTATGTATTGACCAAGAGCGGTGAGCACTCTATTTTGCAATGATTCCGTTGAAGATGCTGCATAACTCCCATCACCTTTAGCGATACTTGGGTTTAGGAGCAGTATTGCTTGAATACCTGGCTCTGAAGTTATTTCAAGCCCAGGAAATACCCATAAATCTTCATAACCTTCGTTCATAGCGACTTCCAGCGTTATAAAAGCTGAAACAAGGTCATGATGGTCGGTAATAGCAACAACGTTTATCTTTTGCGTCCGACACTTATTAAGTAAAATCCGCGCCCAACGATAAAGCCCCTCTAAGGTCATGTCTTCGACTGGCCATCCCTTATAGCCTCTATCACGCGGACTATGAACTTGAAAGTCGCAACAATAAGATCTAAGAATATTCATTTTGCTCCTCCTGATCTGAAGTAACGCAGTTCTGATTAATGCGCATATGTCAACAAAAGAACTTGAATTAATTTCTCTATCTTCTTCTGACAAGTCAAACCTTTACTATAACATCTTTTGGATTCTTCACGGGACATAGCACTTAATTTCCCTGTTGTTCTCAAAGCCGGATAGCGCCCATGTTTCTTCAAATGAATAGGATATTATTTTACAATATCCGTAATTTTTTTCAGGGGCAGAACAAAAACATCTTTTTCCAGGGGATAGGCTTCGCTGCCCGGATAGACGATAAAGCCCTTGCGGCAACCAAGATCGCCGTAGCTGGTCCAAAATCCTTTTGTGGCCTGCGGGCTGAGCGAGTATTTGATTTCAACCGCAATCAGCGCTTTTTTATCGTTCATGAGCAATAAATCAATTTCCGCACCGGAACTGCTTCGATAAAAAAAGAACTGCCAGCCTGCAGGCAATATCCCGATAATCTGCTCAATGACCAATCCTTCCCACGAACTCCCCACCGCAGGATGGCCATATAAGGCATCCAGCGTGCGATTCCCCAAAAGGGCATGCAACACACCGGTGTCGCGAATGTAAATTTTGGGCGACTTGATCAATCTTTTTTTAATATTGGCATAATAAGGCTGTAACTGCCTGACAACGAAAGTCTCATCCAGGATGTCCAGATAGTGCCTCACGGTAGGCGCAGATATTCCCATGTTGTTGGCCATTTGTGAAGCGTTCCACAATTGCCCCTGCCCATGAGCCAGCATGGTCCAAAACCGGCGCAGTTGAACAGCCGGAATACGAATCCCCAACTGCGGGATATCGCGCTCCAGGTAAGTCTTGATGAATGCTTCACGCCAAATCACGCTTTCTTCATCCGAGCCTGCCAGAAAACTTTTCGGATAGCCGCCCCTCAACCATAATCGGCGCATTTTTCCGTAATCGACTTCCTGCAAATCAAACGGAGTAAGTTCGTGGTAGACAATCCTGCCGGCTAAACTTTCCGCCGCCTGGCGCTTCAACGCCGGCGAGGCTGAACCGAGAATTAAAAAACGGCCTGGTTTTCTATTCTGATCAACCAGAGCTCTGATCAGTGGAAACAATGTCGGCTGGCACTGGATTTCATCAATAATCACCAGATGGTCCGCATATTGGTTTAAATAGATTTCCGCATCACGCAATTTGTTGAAGTCGGAGGGTAATTCCAGATCCAGATAGATTGATTTTGCCTTAATATTGGATTGTATCTGCCTGGCCAGTGTGGTTTTTCCCGTCTGGCGGGAGCCGACGATACCCACAACCGGATAGGCCTTTAAAGATCGTTCAATTTCTTTGCGCAGATGTCGTTCTATGAACATTGCAGATCGAAATCCTACGTTTCATTTTGCACGGATTGTAATCGCAGAAATCCTATAAGTCAAGGAATAAAAACCAGGATAAAAACCATACATACCTTTATCA
>DJVN01000261.1 GCA_002441205.1 Syntrophaceae bacterium UBA6255
CCTCTTCTTCCATTGCTTCGAGAAGTTTTTCATTGACCGCCTTATATTCTTCATCCATACGAATATAGGCATCGAGTCTATTTTCTGTGACTTTCTCTCCTGCCTGTTCAATTTTTAATCTGTACTTTCGGTCAAGCTCGGCACGAACCAATTTCTTTTTCTTGTCGAGCTCGATACGATTTACCATTGCTCTTGCTGACTTTTCTGCCCACTTAATGTAAAGCCCCGGTTGGTTGATGATTTCTTCTTCAAGACGATGTTTGTTGATCTTAATCTCTTCCATATAGTCTGACATGATTTATCCCTCCTTTTTTATTTTATTATATCATATTTTTCAGATAACTGACTGATAACAAGCTAAAACCAATCCTGCTTTTTTTGAGTAAATAAATGATTCTGAAAAAGAACTAATTACAAAAGGCGCTTGTTTATTGTCGCCATTAAGTAATACTGATGACATATAGCCCAATACGGCGTATCGGATTGATTCGGGATCTTCATTAAGCTCTTTCAATATGTCAGCAATGATTTTCCACTTTTCCTTCTTGAGTAATGCTCTGCAAAGATCAATTACTTTAGGATTTGTTTTGTTGGTTATCAATGCCTCTGCTTCTGCTACATCGGTTATGGCTCTTAACATGTCAACCGCAATAACAATCTCTCTTGGAATGCCATTACATTCATCAACAATAATTTGTTTGATCTTTGAACTCATTACTATCTTTTCTTCGGTGCATATCCAATCAATGAGTCTCAATGCATTTTCATCATCTATCGGTTTTACTTCGTAAGATTTGCAACGGCTTTTGATGGTAGCGGAAACCTTTTCGGGTTCTGTAGTGCATAAAATAAAATAACAGAATTTGGGCGGTTCTTCAAATATCTTTAACAATGAGTCCATAGCATTTCCAGATAAGCGATGGCATTCGTCAATGATGTATATTTTCTTTTTACCAGCAAGAGGTGATAAAAATGCGGTTGCTTTTAATTGTCTTGCATCATCAACAGACGTTTTATCGGCCGCATCAATTTCATAAACATCCATTTTGTCGATTTGCAATTCTTTTGCGATAAGTCTAGCCAGAGTGGTCTTGCCGCATCCTCTCATGCCGTGAAACAAAAAGGTTTGGGTTCTATTTAAAACACCTTTTATATTTCTAACCAACGAATCATTGCCAATAAATTCCTCAAACGTTTCTGGTCTATACTCAATGTGCAACGGTTTCATTATATTCCTCCCAATTCTTTTATTTTATCAACGAAAGCATCAATCGCCTCTACAAATAATTTCTTATTTGATGGATTTCTCAATACGGCAGAAGGGTGAATGCACCAACAGATATAGGTCTGGTATTTATCGTTCCACTCAATCTTACCATTCAAATCCATTATTCCAGATTCTTTATTTGTAAAGGCTTTTAATCCTGTATTGCCAAAAGCAAGGATCAACGCTGGTTTAAGATATTCAATCTCATTCTCAAGCCATCTTTTGCATTTTGTAATATGTTCTCTTGTCGGGGTTTTGCTTTGGCTTGGGTAACATTTACAGATGTTTGTGATATGAAAATCGGATCTTTTCAATCCATGTTCTTTCAATGCGGGCCATAAAACATCTTGACCAGATTTACCGACAAATCCTTTTCCAAGCCTATCTTCATCTTTTCCTGGAGCTTCTCCACAGATCATAATGTTAAAGTATCCGGGAGATGGTAAAACAGGACTTGAACATTCCTGGCATAGTTCACATCGTTCACAAGATAATACTCTCTCATTCACGGGTAATGTTTTTTGAAATATTTTACTATAACCTTTTTTATGATTAATTCTACCATTGACAGTAAATGTAAAATATTCTTCTACATCACCGGTCGGTTCATTCCCGAAAGCACCGATTTGTTCAAGAATTTTTTCTATCTTTGTTTTCTTTTCTTGCACTTGAACAGACTCGAAAAATCCCTTTTTGCTCCCTTTTGCTTTGATATTCATGCAAGCTTCTGCTGTCTTTTCTCCAACACCTTTGATTTCTATAAACGGGACATAAAGTTTATTTTCTTTTACAACCCATCTGAACGCATCTGAAATCCCGACTTTTGGCAGAACTAGTGTCAATCCTAATCTCTTTGCTTCTTCGATCAATTCTTCTTTTTTGGTTTCAGAACCATGAATCAGGTTTGCACAAATAAATTCTGTTGGATAATAGTATTTGACATATGCGCACCAAAATCCAATAATTGCATACTCGGTAGCATGTGATTTGTTGAAGCTATACTTGCCATGAGCTTGCAAAGCCTCCCAAAATTCTTTTGCTTCTTTTTCACTCAGGGTTTTCTTTTCAAGACACCCTTCTATAAATTGCTTTTTGAATGGTGCAAATAGTTTTACATCGTGTTTCTTGGCGATGATTTTTCTAATTTTATCTGCTGTAGTATAGGGCAATCCGGCAACCTTATGAATAACATCCATCACCTGTTCCTGATAGACCATGACTCCATAGGTTGATTCCATGATTTTTTCATAAATTGGATGTTTCTTTTTCCAGGTCTTGCCATCTCGCCTTTTAATATATTCTTCTGTCATGCCAGCATCCATCGCACCGGGACGAACCAAGGCAATAACATCGCTTAACAACTCGATTGAATCAGGGGACACTTCTTTTGCAAGCTTGGTTGTAGACCATGTATTGATTTGAAATACTCCAACATTGTTTCCTGTGGATATTTCTTTGTATATGTTTTGGTCATCAAGCGCAATCTTCTCATAATCAATGTCAACATTATGATTGGTCTTTATAAGCCGCTTTGTTTCATTCAAGATCGACAAGGTATTTAATCCCAATACATCAAGCTTCATTAACCCAACATACTCCGAATCTTCCATATCCCAATTTGAGACAATTATATTATTACGGTTGACAAGATTTCCTTTTGTCCCCTTGCGTAGATCGTCTGCTGAGATAATGACAGCAGCGGCATGTTGACCATTGCCCCGGATTGTTCCTTCCAGAATGATCGCATGGTCACAGACCTCTGGATACTTTTGGTCAAATACTCTGCCAATATCTGTCTTGATGCAGGCTTCTTCGATTGATTTTTCTTCTTCATAAACAATCGACTTTGAAAATTCATCAACATCTTTTAATGGCACATCAAATACCCGCCCCACATCTCTGATTGCGGCTTTCCCTTTCATTGATAAGAAAGTAGAAATTGAAGAAATATTATTTTTACCATAAAGTTCTTCAAGTCTTTCTCTGACCAAATGACGTTTTGAATCCTCGAAGTCCAAGTCGATGTCCGGCAAGTCGTTCCTGTCTTCTGCAATGAATCTTGAAAATAAGAGATTGTAACGAATAGGATCAACAGTAGTAATGCCAAGCAAATATGCCATGAGTGAGCCGCCAACCGATCCTCTGCCAGGACCGACCATGATGTCATTTTCTTTGCACCACTTGACCAGATCGTAAACAATCATGAAGTATGGAATGAATCCTTTCTTCTCAATCAAATCAAACTCGGTTTCAAGACGATTGATATACACCTCGTGTAACGCATACTTTTTGATCTTCTTAAGCTTTTCACAGCAAAGATCATAAAGATAATCTGATACATTTTTTACATTATAACCCGGAACCTTTGGGAGAAATATTTTTTGTTTTTTGATTTCAAACGCGGCACACTTTTCTGCAACCTCTATTGTATTGTATATTGCATCATCAATATCATCCTCTGTTAAAACATTTTGATTGATAAAGGCTTCAATCATCTCGTCTGCTGTTCTCAAATGCAACCCTGTTATATTAAATTTCCAACGGTTAGGGTCTGTCCATTTGGCTTTGGATTGAATTGCTAACAAAACTTCCTGCGTTTCTGAATGTTGTTTCTCAATATAGTGGCAATCATTTGTTGCAACAAGCTTGTATTGGTTTCTGTTGTTATGAAAAATATCTAACATCATCTTGTTTACTTTGGTTTGTAATGTGATATTGTGCGGCATGACTTCAAGATAAAGATCATCTCTCAATTTCTCACTGAGGTCATAAAATAAATCCACACCGCCTTTAAGATTAA
>DJVN01000116.1 GCA_002441205.1 Syntrophaceae bacterium UBA6255
ATGGAAATGGAAAAGCAAATGCCGGATCAATTTATTCTGAACATGTCCGGAACCAAATTAACTTTTAGCTAGTCGCTCCGATTCAAACGATTGATGACTGCGCCTAGTATTGATAAAGATAATATCAAATAAGTAAAAGGAGATATTCATGAAGGAACTACTTGTTTTTCACAGCGGGAACCCTGGCTGAGTAAGCTGCAAGAAGGCTATAGGTGTAGCCGAAGCCATGAAAGCAAAATTCGGGAATATACTGCATTTAAAGATTTTTACGACAGATTCAGCGGAAGCATTACAATACCAGTTCAGAAGCTCCACAAATGTTCTTTTTGAGAAAGCATATGTTCCGATTGATGTTGCAACAGACACTGATAAAATGGATGCCTATTTATCCTCAAGACTGGGAATATAAAAATATTGAGACTAAGGAAAACTTTATGACACAAAAAGCGTTTCAGGATTACTACCCCGATGATTTAAGCCACTGTTACGGTTGTGGACGGCTCAACGAGCACGGCCTGCAGATAAAAAGTTACTGGGACGGCGAAGAATCCGTCTGCATCCATCAACCGGATCCCCGTTACATGGCCATTCCCGGAATGGCGTACGGCGGACTCATCGCGTCGCTGATCGATTGCCATTCCACAGGCACAGCGGCGGCGGCCAAATACCGCTCTGAAAACCGCGAGATGGATACCCAGCCGCCGATTCGTTTTCTGACCGCCTCTTTGCACGTAAACTATGTTCTGCCCACACCGCTTGGCGGACCGATAGAAATACGGGGCAAAGTCAAGGAGATCAAAAGGCGCAAAGTCGTTATCGAAACGAGGCTGATTGCCAATGGTCAGGTTTGCGCAACCGGCGAGGTGGTCGCTATCCAGGTGCCGGAAGCCCTGATGCCGGTTAATCCTTAAAATATTTTTAGAAAAATCGGTTCACATTGATTTAGATCAATGCAAAGAGGACTAATGCTTGCTAGCTTGTCACCAAAAAAGGAGCAAGTCCTGATGAGTGAGCGGTTACGGAACTTCCCGATTTCATTTTTCGCAGTCGTTATGGGGCTTGCCGGCGCGGCGATTGCCTGGCAGCGGACCGAAAGCCTTTGGGAATGGAATACTTTTACCGGATCGGCATTGTTCTGGCTGAGCGGTCTGATATTCCTTTTTATTTTTATTCTTTACGCGACGAAAAGCCTTCTATACACCGGCGAAATCAAAAAAGAATTTAAAAATATTACCAAGCTTTCTTTCTTCCCGACCATCACCATAAGCCTGCTGCTTTTGAGCATCGCGGCGATGACTTTATATCCATCTTTCTCGCAGGTGATTTGGGTTTTAGGAACTATCGGCCATTTTTTCTTCAGTGTAACCGTTATTTCGATCTGGATCAGGCATCCGTCTCTGGAAATCAATCATATCAGCCCGGCCTGGTTTATCCCGGTCGTGGGCAATATTCTGGTTCCCATCGCCGGGGTGACATTCGCGCCGGCGGAAATATCCTGGTTCTTTTTCAGTATCGGAATGATTTTCTGGATCTCCCTTTTCACGATTCTTTTATACCGGCTGATATTTCACAACCCATTGCCCGAACGGTTGTTGCCGACGCTTTTCATCATGATCGCTCCCCCCGCTGTCGGATTTATCGCTTATGTCAAGCTGACAGGTACTGTTGACTCTATGGCTCGTATTCTGTACTACGTTGCCCTGTTTGTCTTCATGTTAATGATCCCGCAGTTGCGGATGCTCTCCAGGATAAAATATTATCTTTCCTGGTGGGCATACACCTTTCCAATGGCGGCATTGACAATAGCCACGATTCTCATGTATCATTACAATCAAATGATTTTTTTCAGATACCTTGCGCTGGTTTTACTCATCATTCTTTCGACTGTAATGATTTTGTTAGGTTTCATGACCCTTGCAGCTATGAAAAATAAAAATATATGCATTGAGGATTGATCCGGCTTTTTGATGCATTTTAATATTTTAACATCATGATAAAATAATGAGATGCTTTATGACCCGGGGAAAAATTATTGTAACAGGAAGATCCGTCTCCGGTTCTAATGCGGCGGCAAAAGCTTGGAAAACAAAAAAAAGTGAAAGGCGGCATCATGGCTTGGCCGTATCCGCGGGAAAAATAAATGACAAAAAAATCAGATGAAATAAAAACCGTACATGCCGATACTGTTTTGCTCGATATTGTTTCTAATTGGCCTTCAACAGAAGCGGTGTTTAAAAAATACGACGAAAAAGTAGGTGCCTGTCTATGCTGCACCTGCCTTTTCGATACAATCGAAGATGTCGCGTCCAGATTTTCTCTGGATTTGAAAACATTTTTACACGATATTGAGAAAGCGGCTTTGGGCAAAAACCTGCCGAAATAAATAAAGCGTAATACTTTAAAAAACAGTCCATATGGCGTAAAACTAAACAAGAAAGGAGGATAATCAGCATGCCGGATTTTGGAACACCTTTTTCAGGATTGAAGAAGGACAGAAAACTGACCAAAGAAGAATTGATTAGAGCCATTCGATTCATGGTGGCGGCGGAATACGAAGCCATTCAGCTTTACATGCAGCTGGCGGAATCAA
>DJVN01000188.1 GCA_002441205.1 Syntrophaceae bacterium UBA6255
GGAGGATTTTTAAAAAAGGGCACTCCTGATGAAGTAGCGATTCAGGAATCCATCAATACCCGGAAGGGTGTTGAACGCTGCCTGCGTTACGCTTATCAATACACCGCAAAAAGAAACAAGGCAAATAAGTTAACCCTCTGCGGAAAAACCAACGTCTTAACCTACGCCTTTGATCTGTGGGAGAGAACGTTTAACGAGCTGGCCGATGAATATCCCGACATTGAAACGGATTACGTCAATGTTGACGCCACCTGCATGTGGATGGTAAAAAATCCGGAATGGTTTGATGTCATCGTGACTGACAACATGTTCGGAGATATCATTACCGATTTGGGCGCGATGGTGCAGGGCGGCATGGGTATTGCGGCAGGAGGAAACATCAATCCTGAAGGCGTGTCCATGTTCGAACCAATCGGCGGCTCAGCCCCGAAATATACAGGCAAGAATGTTATCAATCCTCTGGCAGCTATCTGCGCCGGCGGCATGATGCTGGAAACTCTGGGAGAAGATAAGGCCGGAAAACGGATCGAGGCTGCGGTGATAAAACTGCTTGAGAGCGGCAAGCTCAAGAGCCTTGATGCAGGAAAGATGGGTATGAGCACAAGCGGGATAGGAGACTGGCTGGCGGCTAATGTTTAAGCAGGCTGGTATTGTTAAAACTGCATTTATGATTCTGCTGAATATGTAATAATATTTATGAACAAGTATTATATTTTTATTTTCATTTTTGTTCTGGCTTTAACAATAATTTTCAGCGTTATTTACGCTATCTGGCGCGGACGACGCGACGAACAAAAATTGCTCAGCATTATCCATGGCTCTCCCATCCCCAATTTCGTCATATCGAAAGAACATAAAGTCATGTACTGGAACAGAGCTTTACAGGCGCTGAGCAACATCAAGCCCAGCGAAATTCTCGGAACAAACCAACATTGGCGCGCCTTTTATAAAAATGAGCGGCCCTGTCTTGCCGATTTGATTATTGACGACAGAACCGGTGAATTGGAAAAGTTCTATGCCAACCGGTGGAGCAAATCAAAACTCCTGGAAGGCGCTTACGAAGTTACGCAATTTTTCCCAGATATGGGAGACAGAGGGAAGTGGTTTCGCATCACTGCGGCCGGGTTGAGAGACGCAGGGGGAAATTTATTAGGTGCAATGGAAACTCTTGAAGACATAACAGAGCAGAAAGTGGCGCAGGATGAACTTCTCCAGAGGACAAAACTGGAATCACTGGGCACTTTTGCCGACGGTGTTGCCAAAGATTTTGACGGCCTCCTCACCGCTATCCTACGTAATGTTTTTCTGGCTAAAATATCCGCAAGCGAAGAAGATAAAATACTCGAGGATGGTTTAGCGGTTGCGGAACGCGCCGGTCTTCAGGCAAAGGCTCTTGCTCACCGTCTGATTACCTTTGCCCAGGGCGGATATCCTGTTCGTAAAATTGAGAATATGGGACCTGTTTTACGGGAAGCCGCTGAAAAAGTATTTAAAGATTCTAATATAACCTGTAATATTTCCATCGCCGAAAATCTTTGGCCGTGTGAAGTTGACGCCGCACAGATAAAACAAGTGACGGAGAATATTTTGATTAACGCCAAAGAAGCTATACCCGATGGTGGTATTGTGGAACTCATAGCCGAAAATACAACGATTGGAACAAGTATCAGATCTTTGGAACAAGGCAATTACGTACGAATTATCATCAGGGATCACGGTATTGGTATTCCCAGAAAAAACCTTTCCAGAATATTTGATCCGTATTTTACAACCAAAAAGACAAAAGAACACGGCGGCATTGGTCTGGGACTGGCTATTTGCGATTCCATTATTAAAAACCACAATGGACTCATTTCCGTTGAATCCGTTGTTAATTCGGGAACAACATTTTCCATCTATCTGGCCGCGAAGACAAACGACTAATAATTCGAATTGATTTAATCAGGAATTTTGTCTTTTAACTCGCTTAATCTGTTAAGCGCTTCCAGTGGAGACATGGATTGAATATCGGTATTTTTCAATTCTGAAATAATCTCTTTTTCTCTATTTTCCAGGGCAATGGCGCTTTCTCTTCGTGCAAAGAGGTTCAACTGAGGGTTGGCATTTTTTCCACCACGTGTTCCCCGCACAATGCGCGGCATGCCAACCTCATCAAATTCTCCCTTTTCAAGATTGCGCAATATTTCTCTCGCGCGGGAAATGACTTCCCGCGGCACACCGGCAATACGCGCCACTTCAATCCCGTAACTGCGACTGGTGCCGCCCTCCATAATTTTGCGCAGAAAGATTATTTTTTCTCCCCACTCCTTCACCGCGATATTGTAATTTTTCGCTCCTTTTTTTGTAACCGCCAGATCCGTCAGTTGATGGTAATGGGTGGCAAACAGTGCGCGAACGCCCAGTCCCTGAAAGTCATGAATGTATTCGGCAACAGCCCAGGCAATGCTCAAGCCGTCAAAGGTGGACGTGCCGCGCCCGACTTCATCAATCACCACCAGCGAACGGGATGTCGCGTTTTTAAGAATCTCCGCGGTTTCCGTCATTTCCACCATAAAAGTGCTCTGTCCCCTGATCAAACTGTCGGAGGCCCCGATACGGGTGAAGATTTTATCGACAACGCCGATCTTCGCTTTGGCTGCGGGCACAAAACTTCCCATTTGGGCCAGCAGAACAATTAACGCAACCTGTCTGATGTACGTTGATTTACCCGCCATGTTCGGACCGGTGATAACGAGCAGTTTATTTTCCTGTAAATCCATCAAACAATCATTCGGGACGAATCCTTCCTTGACCTGGACGGCTTCCACAACAGGATGTCGACCGTCTTTAATGTCGATAACATCGTCCTCATGGATCTCCGGGCAGGTGTAATGATATTTTTCGGCAACCTCCGCAAGTGCGGCCAGAACATCGAGATCGGCGGTAAGAGATGCATTACTCTGAATATCCGTGATGTACTGGTCAAGATTGTCGCGCAAAGTCAGAAAAAGCTCCTGTTCCCTTTCTCTGATCTTTTCTTCCGCGTTTAAAACCGTCTGCTCAAATTCCTTCAGTTCCTGATTGATATAACGTTCCGCGTTCACGAGCGTCTGTTTTCTGATATAGGAATCGGGAACCAGAACACTGTTGGCCTTGGTCACTTCGATATAGTAGCCGAAAACGCTGTTGAAACCGATCTTCAGGGAATTGATTCCTGTCTTCTTTCGTTCATCGGCTTCCAGCGAAGCTATCCATTTCTTCCCGTCACGGCTGATAAAACGCAAATTGTCCAGCTCTTCGTCGTAACCGATAGCAATAAAACCGCCTTCCTGAATCTTTTGCGGCGGATCTTCAACAATGGCCCGTGAAATCAATTCAACGACCGGAGACATTTCCTGAAATTGCGAGCGTATTGATGAAATTGCCGGCGCCGTGCAATCTGCAAGCATGGCTTTAAGTTCCGGTATCGCCGTCAAAGAGATCTTTAACGCAATTAGATCCCGTGGATTGGCCACCCGGAGAGATACGCGCCCGGCCAGTCGTTCCAGGTCATATATGCGCGACAGAATTTTACGCAGATTCGCACGCAGGATATGATCGTCTTTCAGTTCTGCAACTGCGGCCAGTCGTATTTTGATGCTTTCCACATCCACCAGCGGATAATTCATCCACCATCGCAGTCGGCGTGTTCCCATCGGCGTCAGCGTTTGTTGAAAGAGTGAAAAAAGTGAGCCGGCTTTGGCGTTTCCCTGAATCGTCGCGAATATTTCCAGATTGCGACGGGCGGTTTCATCCAGCAGAAGATAATTTTCTGTGGAATACCATTTGATTTCCTGGATATGCTGTGGATTTATTTTCTGAGTCTGATAAACGTAATTTAAAATCGCACCGGCTGACTTCATCAGGGCCGGATATTCCCTGATTCGGGAGTTCATCAACACGTCCGGAGAAAAATTCCGGTTCATGATATCTTCCGCAAAAGCAGACTGAAAACATTCATCTTCCGGATAATTCATTCGAAGCGAAGGCATTTGAGCCTCCAGCGTCTTCAGCAGTATTTTATCGGGAAAATCACGCGGCAGGAGTAATTCCTTGAAATCCAGTCCGGAAATAGCCGCAAAGAAGCAATCCCTGTCGGGGAATTCACTGATTTGAAATTCCCCGGTGGAAATATCCAGGAAAGCCAGACCCAGCGTATTCTTGCCCGCACAAAGGCAGGCCAGATAATTATTTTCGCCGGCCGACAGATTCTCTTCATCAACAACAAGGCCGGGAGTGATCACGCGGATAACTTCTCTTTTAACGATGCCTTTGGCTTTTTTCGGGTCCTCAACCTGTTCGCAGATCGCGACCTTGAAACCCTTTTCCACCAGTTTGGTAACGTAGGAAGAAGCGGCGTGATAAGGGAAGCCGCAGAGCGGGACGCTGTCTTCCTTACCCTTGTTACGCGAGGTCAACGTTATTTCGAGAACGGGCGCGGCGGTGACCGCGTCTTCAAAAAACATTTCGTAGAAATCGCCCATCCGGTAGAGCAGAATACAATCGGGATGTTTTTCCTTGATTTTTACATACTGTTTCATCGCCGGGGTTAAGTCAAGGGTTGCTCCTACCGCCATTTGCCGTCGTCCCCTTTTTTCAAATCGATGTAATCGGGGTCATCCGTTCTGACAATTTTATGCGTGGCAATAAAAGAGTTGGCCAGCCAACTGACCAGACTGATGACCAGCGAACCGAAAAAAGCAGCGAAAATACCTGATACTTCAAAGCCTGAAACAAAATAGGCGGCCAGTTTCAATAGAAAAGCATTAATGAAAAAATAAAACAAACCCAGCGTCAAAATACTTAAAGGCAATGTCAGTAAAACGACGACTGGCCTGATAAAAACATTAATCAGGCCCAGAACGCACGCGGCGATTACCGCTGTTGAAAGCGTATCCACCCGGATGCCGGGCACAAAATACGAAGCCATCAGAATCGCTACGGTAATAACCAGCCATCTTGTAATAATCAGCAGCATAGAGTTTCCTTTAAATATTTGATCAACTATTCACTATTCACCATTTTATTTTACCACGTTTACGGTTTTCTGCGATTTGAAGAAAATCCACGAGACATTGAACCCGCCCATAATCGAAGTTTCTCTCTTGACCAGGGGGCTGTCTTCAAAAGCCGCTCCCCGCAGGAAATCAGCGCTGACGAAGGCATGGAAAATAAATTGTTTATACTCTTTACTCACCCCTACGGTAAGGGTTGAGCCGCTGTATCCGCTTCCCGCTGAATATTCCGGACGCCGCAATTCAGCATACCGGTGTTCCACTGTGTAGTAGTAATCGTGGTAACCGCTATCAGAAAACATCGGCCCGGCAGAAACCCCCAGATGCAAACCGGCGCCGGATATCAAATCATGCTTCACAAAATTAATCCGCGGAGAAAACACCCACCCTTCGTGGTGGACGGAAGAAAAATCTGTGGAAAAAAAAGCGCGCACGGGCAGCGTCAAATCAATTTTGCTTTTATATCCTTTATGCTCCCAAAGTTTAACTTTCAAAGCCGGTCCCAGCTCGAAAGTCGGATCGAGATCCGGCATGTCTTCACGGGCGGAATTATCTTCGCTATTGACCGGAACAGAACCGAAAATGCTGAAATCCAGCAAGACCCTGTCTGTTTTAAAGATCTGTCCGGAAATGCGATTTTCGTCAATTTTTAAAATATCGCCGCGATAAACAACATGAGGATACGGAAGAGGATAAAATCGGCTTTCGTTCGAACCCCTATAATCAGGCATCTGGATGAGAGCCAATCCCGCACCGACTTCCCAGAGAGGCTTTTGATCAGCCCATGAACCGTTTGGGAACGTACCACTTAGAACCAATAGGATAACGAATAGCCTTAAATACAAAAGCATATTTTTCGCCCCTTCTGTTTGGACCCGTGGCATACCATTACAAAAAATTATGACATCTTTATGTGTCAAACGCGACAAACATCTTCGCCTTCGCGCCGCAGACCGGACATTCATCGGGCAAAACTCCATCGGCAACATAGCCGCAAATTTTACAGACGTAATAATCGGTTTCCCGCTCTTCCATGTAATGCGACATGGCTTCTTTATAAAGTTTGGCGTGCGTTTCTTCCACATCCTTGCTCTGACTGAAATGTATTACGGCCTCTTTATTCCCTTCCGCTTCCGCCAGTTTAACAAACTGATCATAAGCGACCTCGGCAACCTGAGTTTCCGATTCGAAACTGGCGGCAAGATTTTCCTCCGTGCTTTTTATTTCCTTCAGAACTTTCAAAGCCCGTGCTCCGTGAATTTCTTCCGAAAAAGCAATCACGCGGAAAAGCTTCGCCATTTGCTTGTAGCCTTCATCTTCAGCTTTCTGCGCATAAACCTTGAGCCTCAGGGCGGCTTTCGCTTCCCCGACATACGCCTGATTCAGAGCTTCTTGAATTTTATCCATGTTGTTTCTTGACCTCTTATTATGGATTATTTTATGTCACTTCGACCGATAGGCTATAGTCCAGCGATGCCGGGGAAGAAGTCTTGTTTTTAGATTGCCACGCCTTCTGAGAGATGGCTCGCAATGACATTTTTTTTGCTATCAGCTCCCTTACTCGGGGGCGAATTCGTCCTTCGCCGCTCCGCACACCGGACATACCCAATCGGCAGGCAATTTCTCAAAAGGTGTTCCCGCGGGAATATTGCTTTCCGAATCCCCTTCTGCCGGATCATAAACATAGCCGCATACACCACAAACATACTTTTTCATGATTCACTCTCCTTATATTTTTATTCAACTGGAAGCTGTTCTTTTAAGCAATTCCGCAGCGATGGCTTTACCCAAATCGTGACATTTTTCCAGAACATCATGATCGGGAGCGTTTTTCACAGCGACGGACTCCGCGACCATATCAACTTTCATTTCTTTGAGAATGGCTTCTAAATGTTTGACGGATTCACCGCTCCAGCCGTAAGAACCGAAAGCGGCGCCAATCTTGTTGGCCGGTTTTAATCCTTTCAGATAGGTCATGACATCCGCCATCTGCGGCAGGATATTATTGTTAAGCGTCGGCGAACCGACAATCAGCGCGCCGGCGTCTAACACTTCATAAGCAGCCTCGCTACGATGTGTCTCATTCATGGAAATGAGTTTAACCTTCACGCCCGCCTCTGCCAGAGATTCACTGACGGCTCTGGCCATCTTTTCCGTGGAATGCCACATGGTCGCATAAACGACAACCGCTTTGGCCGTCGGTTTCTGCGACGCCCATTTCTTATATAAATCAATTATCCAACTAATATCCCTGCGCCAGATGGGTCCATGATCGGGAGCGATAATCTTGATTTTCAATCCCGATGCCAGGACTTTCTCCAGAGCTTTTAATACAATGGGTGAATAAGGGAGAACGATATTGGCATAATAGGTCGCGCCTTCATATTCAAGAGTTGCCGCCGGAATCTCATCGGCAAAACGCTCGAGCGTCGCCAGATGCATGCCGAAAGCATCCTGCGAAAACAGCAGTTCATCCTTGGCCAGATAGGTGAACATGCTGTCCGGCCAGTGAATCATGCGCGTTTCCATGAAATTCAGCTCCATATTGCCGAGACTGAGCACTTCACCATCCTTGACGGGTGCGATTTCATGACGATGATGCAGCAATTCCCGCAATGTTTTTACACCGACCGCCGAAGCAAAGACTTTTTCCGGTTTGATGAAATCAATCACTTCGGGCAGACAGCCGGAATGATCCAGTTCAGAATGATTGGAAACAATATATTTTATTTTGGATGGATCAACGACCGATTTGATACGGGCAAGCATCTCACCCATAAACGGTTTTTTGACCGTATCGATCAGGGTGATTTTATCCGCCATGATCAGATAGGCGTTGTAGGTGCTGCCGTGCGGCGTGGTATAACCATGAAAATCACGAATCGTCCAATCAATTGCGCCAACCCAATAAACACTATCAGTCACTTTTATAGCCGAATATATATCCCTCATCAGTTCACCTCTTGGTAGTTTTGCATTACCAGTAATATAAGTTCTCATCAAACAATGTCAATTGCAATTTATACTATTTCGCATGTAATTTCCACCCTGCCATATTAACAGTGAACATAGATATTTATTCATTCGAAAGCAAGAGGGAACCAACTTGTTTCAGCTGCGTAGACCCGATTTAGATGGGTGGAAACATCCGCTGAATATATAAAAAACACAAGTGGAATAAAGAATTCCTTGTATTCTTTAATCTCCCAAAGACGCATAAATACTTCTTCACCTTTCATTAGAAACAATCCCTGTGTGATCATAACAAGAATCATCGTAAGTATAATGATACATTGTTCAATTCTTTTTTTACTGAACACAGCAAGACAGAATAATATTATTAAACTACTAAAAAAAGATGCCTGAATAAAAAGGATGTTCCACGCATCAAAATTGTAAGCACAAGGAAGCGTTCCAATGACGGCGATATAGGGACGCGCTATAAATAATCTTAAATATTTACTTTTATTCAATGAAGAAAATAATACGACAAGAAACGGCAATATCACAAAAAATAAATACGTTCCCCCATAATATAGATTTTCAAAATAGTCATTGGCAAAGTTGTGTAAATTTGTTTCATTTTGCTGGTTGCCATCAAACATTCCTATCGTTTGAAAATGCAGAATTCTCTGAAACCACGAAACCTCCTCCATGCCAATGATAAAAAACAACAACGATAAAAATACCAATGATAATTTGGCAGAGAATGGAATATTCACATGATTGCGAAATTTCATAACAAAGATAAACAAGATGATACTGCTGCCGAATGCCAATATGGCTGAAAGCCATTCTATCAATTCATCTTCCAAAGAGGAAAGACTGAATGTGATGGGGAAAAATAAAAATAATAACAAGCATATGATAGAAATAAACAGCGTTCCCAAGATGCATATCATTTCCACGGGAAGTTTATGATGTCCCGCCAATATTAATTCCGGTTTCTTCTTGCCTATCACGGCCAATAATAGAAATATGACGGAGACGAAAATAACAACACTGCGAATTAAATAACCGTGAGAAAAATCAGGATATCCCTGCGCCAAAATATCTGTATGCCAGTATAATTTATCAAAAGCTGTTACGGTAATAAAACCTAAACAGCCGGTTATGAACATAAAAATTGAAACTTTAATACGATGGCTTGTTTCCCGATTCTGCATTTTTTATCTTTTAGGAAAGCCTTGAATTCATAATAGTAAGACTTCTTACTGTTAATAAGGCAAGGGTTCATCTGAACACTTGATTTCCACTTAATCGTGTTGACATGATTTTCTTTTGTTTTTATAATCTTAACAAAACAGAGATTATATTGCAAATGAATGACATAATAAATTTTAAGACTTTTTATTTGCCCTGGCCGCTTGACCTTTCGTGGTTTTATATCCAGCGAAAATTTTTGAGACGTAAAATTCCTCTTCTGGCCAGCTTCAAAGTTACCTACCGCTGCAACCTTTCCTGCCGGGCCTGTCCGTTTCATCTACGCACGGATAATGAAAAAGCTCACATGACCTGGGACACGGCAATCGCGACGTTGGAAACTCTGCGCCGGCTTGGCACCCGTATTCTTGTTTTTGAAGGCGGAGAACCGCTTCTTTGGAGAGATGGTTCATATCGTATTCATGATCTTGTCCTTTACGCCAAGAAACTTCTTCTGCGTGTGGCAGTTACAACCAACGGCACACTGCCGCTCGATGTTCCCTGTCATACGCTGTGGGTGAGTCTCGACGGCAGAAAAGATACTCACGATAAATTGAGATGTGATTCCTTTGACCGTATCTGGTCGAATATTGAAAAAACAAAACATGATCGCGTCTTTATTCATCTTACCTTGAACCGCCTCAACTGGCAGGATACCGAATCTTTGGCAACATTGGTAAAGCAGACATCCAAGCTTAAAGGAATGACCGTGCAATTTTTCTATCCCTACCATCAGGGGGAAGAAAACCTTGCTCTTTTGCCGGAAGAACGCCGTGAAACTATCCAGAAATTGCTGGAACTGAAAAAAACGGGCTATCCTATTTTGAATTCGGCGGGCAGACTTGGGGCGATGCTTGACAATCGCTGGCACTGCCATGATGATATTCTGATTAATGTTGATCCGGACGGCAGCATTACAAAAGGCTGCTATGTCAAAAGCCGGGGCGACATCAATTGCGACGCCTGCGGATTCACGCCGGTTGCTGAAGCCTCCGGCGCTCTGGATTTGATTCCGGGATCGTTGTATGCGGGATGGCGGTTGTTTCTTAAGGTATGAGCATTATCCGAAGAAAACGAAAAGCAAAGATACTTGCGTCTTTAAAACACTTATCCATGATACCGGGTAGTCACATGGAGTCAGGATTGCAGATTTAAAAAGAGAAACGTCACAAACGGCATGGGTTATATTTTCTTTTAATTGCCTTTCAGCCAGGCTCTGGCGGCATCCGGATTAGTAAACCATTTCACTTGTATACCGGCATTCGATGCCGTCGTTTCCTGAAATTGTTCAATTTCATCTTGTCCGTTCTTATTAACCACAGCGAAACGCATTTTGTAAACACGAGGCGGAAAATTTCTGACACGTTGATAGGTATCTGTAATACCTAGACGACCATTCAGGGCACTAATATCTATCAAAACTTTATATACATTATTTTCTCTGATAATAGACCCCGTGTCACTTACTATCTTATCATGCGAACCATTGGTTAATTCCCCTATATAGATTATTTCAAGAATGTCTTCATTTAAAGATGATGAAATTGTGTACGTCGACTTATTTTTCATTGATCAAATACTTTCCGAATTCGTATTATCAATATGGAAACTTTTTTAAAAAATGTATTTTGTTTCTCGTTGAAGTTAATATAAAAAGGCAAAGCAGTTGTTGCCTTTGCCTTCTTGTAGTCAAAATTTTTTATGATGCGATATTCAGTATTCTATGGACGCCAAATGATATGTTTGAAGCTTTACTTCTTATCTTTCGTCTGCGTTTTTTCCACAGGAGCATAGAAGCTTTCCATCCGCTTGATATTTTCATCCAAATGTTTCTTGAACTCATCACACCCCTTTGTATATACAGCATTCAATTCTTCCGTGGTCCTCTTCAAATCAACCGGCATCCATGTTTTCTGATTTAAAAAAGCATCGAACATTTTTTCGGTCTGTTCCTGAAACATTGTCATTGCGCTGTTGTTTAAAAATTCCTCGATTTTGTCGTAACCTTCCTCGACAGCTTTCTTTACATCTTCAAATCCTTTCTTATACGCATCGTTCCACTGGTCAATAACCTTTTTACCCTCATCGCTTATTCCAGGGGTATGATCGACAAGGGTTTTCATCAATTTTTCCGCCTGGTTCTGAAGCAGTGTCATTGTTGAAAAACCGTTTTTTAAGGATGTTTTGTGCATCTCAATCATCTGTTTCATCATTTTCTTGTTATCCATGATCTCCTCCTTTTCTGTTTACTGGTATTTTCCCGGGTTGAAACATTAAGTGTTTTTTATTACAGGATTTTTTCAAGGGTCATTTTATAATATCTAATCCTATATAAAACAATACGGGATAATGCAGGGCATAATACGGGGAGAAACCAGGTATTATGAAAATTTCAGCAGAAAAGACCGTAGATTGGTTTTATTGTTTTTGATACCCAATTTTCTGCGAAGATTGTCCCTGTGGTAATCGACGGTTTTCATCGAGATTCTTAGCATGCCGGCAATTTCTTTGGTCGTATTTCCGTTTTTCACCAGATCCGCCACCCGCAGTTCCTGCGGCGTAAGATTGAAAGAAGCTTGGGATATGGTGCGCAAAAAAGGCGCGACGATTTCTTTCATTTGTTCTTCAATTATTGTCAAACAATTTTTCTGATGTTTTGTTAACGAACCTTTTTTCAGCTTTTCAATATAAGGAAGGATGGATGTTTTCACATTGGTCAGTACGTTCTCTTCGATCAGGATTCGATCTTCTTCTCTTTTTTGGAGGAGCACTTTCAAAGCCGCATTCATTTCCTCAAGATTCAGGGATTTCGCGGAAAGTTCCTCTTCTCTTTGTCTTAGAACCTCTTCATTACACCTTCGTTCGGTGATGTCCCTGAACATTCCGAGAAGGCATTCTTCTCCGTTTAAATTAATTGGCGTGGAACTCACATCCGCGAAAAACAACGTTCCATCCTTTCTCAATACGGGGATATCTTTCGCGA
>DJVN01000035.1:0-1252 GCA_002441205.1 Syntrophaceae bacterium UBA6255
GAACTGGGAATAGATCTGCAGGAAGATGGTTTAACTCCCTCGGAAGAGAAACTTAAAGAAAAATTAATAAAAAAATATGGCGATGATCACTGGAATCTAGAACGCAAAAAATATTTTATGGCGGCTTAAACATGACAATGAAAATCAGGGATTTAGTGGAAAAGAACATTTTTGAACAAAGCGGATACGTCACGCCGGAAGTGGCAGGCGAAATCAAGATGGACGCCAACGAAAATCCTTTCGCACTGAGCGAACCGCTAAAGAGAATTTTGCGGGAAAGAATGCGGGGAATCGACTTCAACCGGTATCCGGAGGCGGGCGCCATTGAATTGCGCGAAAAATTCGCCAGGTATTTCGGCGTGAAAAAAAACATGATCATGTTGGGCAATGGTTCCGATGAGCTGATACAGATTCTTTGCATGACCATGAAGGGAAAAATCAAAGGCGTGCTGGTGCCTGTTCCCACCTTTTCCATGTATAAAATTATTGCGGTCAACACAGGCAATACGGTTGTCGAGGTTCCTCTGGACCGTAAATTTGATCTCGATGTCAAATCCATGACAGGCAGAATGCGGAAGGATTTCCCGGCTCTGATTTTTCTTAGTTCACCCAATAGTCCCACCGGCAATCTTTTCAGCTCATCTCGGATAGAAGCCCTTATCAGAAAAACTCCCGGAATTGTCGTTATTGATGAAGCCTACGCCAGATTTTCCGGCCAAAGTCAGATGGCACTGCTGAAAAAGTATAAAAATCTTATTTTTCTCAATACGCTGTCGAAATTAGGCATGGCTTCCATACGAGTCGGTTTTTTAATTGGGAATCCCGAGATAATAGCGCAACTGGACAAGGTAAGACTGCCTTATAATATCAACTCCTTATCTCAGGTGGCCGCCCGCTTTTTCCTCGACTACGATAAAGAATTTTCTAAACAAACCAAAGAGATAGCTCAAAGACGCAATGAGCTTTACCGCGGCCTGAAGGAAATAAAATGGATTACGGCGTATCCCTCACAAGCGAATTTTATTTTTTTTAGTTGCGCTTTTGATTCGAATCGCATATACAACAGAATTATCGCAGAAGGTATCGTGGTAAAAAATCTTAATGTTCCACCGTTGATGCGCAATTGTATGAGAATTACGGCAGGAAATAAAAAAGAAAATGATGCCTTACTGAAAGTGTTAAAAAAAATTACTCCAGAATAAGGAGCGTGATTTAAAATTAATTGAACATTAAGGGTGGATTACGGCAGAAT
>DJVN01000035.1:1272-1424 GCA_002441205.1 Syntrophaceae bacterium UBA6255
AGCGACGTGGGATGCGATAACATAAGGAAAAACAATACATAATAAAACAAAGGGGGATTTAATTTGGAAGTAAAAGTAATTGATAACGATGTAGAGAAGGCTCTGAAAATTTTGAAGAACAAACTTTCGAAAAGCGGTTTATTCAAGGAATT
>DJVN01000035.1:1490-38633 GCA_002441205.1 Syntrophaceae bacterium UBA6255
CTGAAAGTCCTGTTACAGCGTCAACTTTTTATCGCCATTCAAGGAGAAGCGTCGCCTTATGGATGAAAAACAATATGTAATTGACTCGTTGTCCGTTAATGAGTCATGGCGGGTTTTCCGCATTATGGCTGAAATTGTTGAGGGCGTTGAAATTCTCTCCAAAATAGGAAATGCCGTCACCATTTTTGGCTCCGCTCGCGTAAAGTCTGATGACGTTTATTATCAGAAAACGGAAAAGCTTGCCCGGCTTCTGGCACAAAACGGATTCGGTGTGATTACCGGCGGCGGTCCGGGAATCATGGAAGCGGCCAATAAAGGGGCCAGCGAAGCCGGTGGCACATCAGTCGGTATGAATATACGGCTACCGTATGAACAAAAGCCGAACCCTTATGCGAATATTCATCTCGAATACAAGTACTTCTTTGTCCGCAAGGTGATGTTTGTAAAGTATGCCGTTGCTTACGTTATTATGCCGGGTGGCTTCGGTACCATGGATGAACTTTNNTTGAAGCGCTTACTTTAATTCAGACCAGGAAAACCAAGCCCTTCCCCGTGATTCTGATGGGCAGCGAATATTGGCAGGGATTGATAGACTGGCTCAAAAATCACATGCTTGCTGAAAACAAAATCACTCCTGTCGATATGGAATTGATTCAAATCATCGACGACCCGGAAGAAGTGGTCAAACTTATTAAGAAATACGTCATTGTATAAAGTTCGATTTATTATATCTTTTAAGCAATGGAAAAAATCTATACCAATCTGAAAAAGGGCGTTGTTGCGCCGTGTTACCTTCTTTATGGAGAAGAAGAGTATCTTGTCAACGAAGCCGTCAATAAAATCCTCGATATGATTGTTCCGGAAAAAGACAGGGATTTCGGTCTTTTTTATCTGGAAGGAGAAAATGTAGATCTGGAAATCCTGATTGATCATATTCTCACGCCGTCTCTTTTGGGCGATAAAAAAGTCATTGTGGTCAAAAACGCCGCCTTTTTCATTTCAAAGGAAGAGCTGGTCAAACTGATCAGTAAAATACGGAACGCCATCAACGACAATCCGGCAAAAGCGACGAAATATTTTCTGACCTTTCTTAAAATTTCCGGCCTTTCCCTGGAGGACTTGCAGGGTAACGGCTGGCAGAAAATAACCGACGAGCAGTGGAGCGACATTGTCAAGGGAGATACCGGAGAAGACCGTGAAAAATGGCTGCCGCGTATCCTGGAGATCTGCCAGTCGTCGGGCATCACGGATACATCCGTCGCCGACAAAACAGAAAAACTTGAGGCAACCCTGAAAGAAGGACTGCCGGCGGGGAACTGCCTTATTTTCACGGCTGAAGCTGTGGATAAAAGAAAGAAGCTCTACAAGATTATTTCGGATGCGGGAGTCGTCAAGGAATTCGCCAAAGTGAAACAAGAAGTCGCCCGTAAGGAGATTCTCCAGAAACACGTTCACAAATTACTCAACGAAAGCGGCAAGAAGATGTCACCTGCCGCATGGATGATTCTGGGCAGGAAAACCGGATTTGATTTTCGGCGTTCGATGTCGGAGCTGGAAAAACTCATTTCCTTCGTGGGCGATAGAACGCTCATCGATAAAGATGACGTGGAAGAAGCGGTTGGCAGAACAAAAGAAGATGATATTTTCGCATTGACCAATGCTCTTAGCGAAAAGAACCAACTGGCCGCACTGAATGCTTTGCAGAATCTTCTGGATCAGGGAATTCATCACCTCATGATTTTGACAATGATTTCCAGAGAAATACGATTGCTGCTGCAGGCCAGAATCCTCGTAGATTCAGGAAAACTGCCGAAAGTTAATCACAGCATGGAATACGGCTGGTTTCAAAGAGTTCTTTATCCGGCCCTCAGCGAGTTCAATCCATCAGCGGCCAAAACGGAAGGCTTCTTTTTTAGCCAGCATCCTTATTCCATTTATAACGCCTTCCGCAACTGCGTGCGTTTTACATCAGCCCGCCTCGTCGCACTCTTGGAAGAACTGCTCAATCTGGAACGTGCTTTCAAATCGTCAGGCACGTCCCATCCTCAATTGTTGCTGGAAAATTTTTTGATTAAATCCTGTGCATAAGAGAACGGACTTAATGCGTAAAGGCCCGATATCGTTCTACCGCATTAAGCCGAAACTTATAACGAACTAAACGGAAGGCAAATTCTGTTGTGCCTCTCCCAGAATGAACCGACCTTGTTCAATCCATTCTTTTAGTGTTTGGGCAATCTGCCGGGCCTTGTAATAACTGGACAACGGCGCGGTGACAACTTTTTTACCATCAATCGTAACGGTTCCGCTGCGCAAATCCTTATAGCTCACTTCTGCCAGAGGCTTGGGATTTCCTTTCGGATAATCCATGCTGTAATCATAAACCTGAGTGTAAATATTTTCGTCTTTTACGGCTGTAAAAAGCGCCATCTCTTCATCAAGAACAGGAATCGGAATGCCTATGCCCACAAACAAAGAGACGCCATATCCTAACAGGCTCGCTCCGGTCAACCACTCCGGTTTCATTTCTTTAAGATTACCAATAACGGCAATGGTACCCGCCCCCTGCCTGGGAACACCGTTTGTTCCCCGGGGGACATTGGGATTATGCTGCGTGCCCGGCCAGGCGACAAAACCCTGGGCGCCACCCAGAAATATGCGCGTACCAATGCCTATCGTCCGGTAATAGGGATCGTTAAACAAAGGACTCAATTGTCCCGATGTCGAATAGGAGGCGTTGGCCATCTGTGGACGAAGCATCCCCATGTAAGTGTAAATCGTTCTGTCTGACAGATTCACGGCGCAATTATAATTCTGGTAAGCATTGCGCGGATTAAACAAAAACGCATTCTGTAAATCTTTAATCGTGATATTTTTTTCGAACTTTCTCGCAGGGTAGCAATCGGTCCCGTAACCTTCAGCGCGCAGTTTGACAACATTGCCAGAGACAAGATCTTCAATGACATGACCGCCGCCGTAATTAAATTCTCCGGGATAAACGCTGTTGAGAGGATCGTTTTCGACAACTTCCGTCGCGCCGATATAGCAATCCACAGCGGCAATTCCGCCATAGGCCGGAACATCATTCAACCAGACTTTCGACGCACGAATACGCGGAGAGGTATGACCGAAATTAAGAAAAGCCCCCGAGGAACACATCGGCCCGAATGTGCCCGTGGTAACGACATCTATTTTACGGGCGGCTTCTACCTCGCCATTTCTTTCCACGATGCCGATCATCTCTTCCGCCGTGACGACAACAGCACGCCCTTCTTTTATTTTATCGTTGATTTCTTTTATGGTTTTTTTAACTTTGAACTTTTTCATCTCTCTTGCAGAAATCCAATTTAATTAGGTTTTCTTCATACCATTGTTTTATGCCAATTGCAAAACCTAAGTAGTTGATTTGGAAGTGTGACCGAATCCCCCATCCCCTCTTTGGGTGCTTTTAAGATCAGGAGTTTCTTCCCATTCGACCTGACAAACTTTCTGTACAATCATTTGAGCCAGGCGCATTCCGCGTTTAACAACAAACGGTTCTTCACCATGATTGATGACAATTAATCCGATTTCCCCCCGGTAATCAGCGTCAATCGTACCCGGTGTATTCAGCAGCGTTATGCCATTATTCAATGCCAGACCACTGCGCGGTCTTATCTGTGCCTCATACCCTTCGGACAGGGCTATCGCGATGCCGGTGGAAATCTTTTTTCTCTGGCCAGGCAAAATAACTTCTTCATGATCCACGGCAGCAAATATATCCATCCCGGCAGCCTGAGCCGTCATGTATTGAGGAAGATCAATATCTTCATTCCCGGGAAATTTCTGAATGCAGACTTTTATTTTTTCCATTTTTTCAGCCAAAAATATTTATCTTGAAAAGACGGGTAATTACTTGATGAAGAAAACCGTTCCGTATTCAAAAAGCAAATGAATGCGGAACGGTTTGTTTTCCATAACCCTTATCGGAAATATATTACTTGACATCCGCGCCCAGAGCTTCCTTGCGGCTGAGACGAATCTTGCCGGATTTATCAATTTCCAGCACTTTGACCATCACGTCGTCGCCTTCCTGCAACACATCGGTCACCTTGGCAATTCTTTCTTTCGCAATTTGAGAAATATGAAGAAGGCCTTCCGTGCCCGGCAGAATCTCGACAAACGCGCCGAAGTCAACAATCTTCTTGACGGTGCCCTGGTAAATCTTGCCCACTTCGGCTTCCTCGGTCAACCACTTAACCATTGCCACTGCGCGTGCAGCTGCTTCAGCATCAGCGGATGCTATGGTTACAGTACCGTCATCTTCCACGTCAATGGTAACGCCGGTTTCACTGATAATCTGACGAATGTTTTTGCCTCCGGAACCGATGACATTTCTGACCTGATCTTCTTTGACCTTAACAGTTGTGATACGAGGAGCATACAGAGAGATGTCAGATCTCGATGCAGACAGGGTTTCCCGTATCTTACCGATGATATGCATGCGACCATCTCTAGCCTGCGCCAAAGCCTTACGCAGAATATCTTCGGTCAGTCCGTCAATTTTAATATCCATCTGCATAGCGGTCACGCCTTTTTCCGTACCGCAGACTTTGAAATCCATATCGCCAGCATGATCCTCATCGCCCAGAATATCGGACAGAATAACGACATCGTCGCCTTCTTTGAGAAGTCCCATGGCAATACCCGCGACGATATCCTTCACAGGCACACCGCCGTCCATCAGACACAGAATGCCGCCGCAGACCGTAGCCATCGACGATGACCCGTTGGATGATAAAATTTCCGAAACAATCCGGATGGTGTAGGGAAATTCCTCAGGAGACGGCAGTACAGGCACCAACGCCTTGCGGGCCAGAGCGCCGTGTCCGATTTCCCTTCTGCCGGGGCTGCGCTGACCTTTTGCCTCTCCCACACTGAAGGGAGGAAAGTTATAGTGAAGCATGAATGTGCGTATTTCTTCCCCGCTCACATAGTCCATGCGCTGTTCATCAGCGGACGTTCCTAATGTTAGGGCGGCCAGCGCCTGAGTTTCACCCCGATTAAAAAGGGCAGAACCATGAGCGCGCGGCAGCACGCCGACTTCCGAGCTGATCGGACGAATGTCGGTTGAAGACCGGCCGTCAATTCTCTTCTTTTCCTGAATAATCATATCCCGCAGAATGCGTGATTCGATATGCTCGATAATTGCCGCAACTTTCTTGCACAGAACAGCATCCTCTCCGCCGATATTTTTAATAACGGTCTCTCGCACTTCTCCCAGTTTACCGTAGCGCTCCAGTTTGCGCGGCAGACTGTAACCTTCCTTGAGACCCGGCAGAGCTTCAGTTCGAACGCGCGCGATAAGTTCTTCATCCGGCACAGGTTCTTCCACCGGTCTTTTGGCTCTGCCGATTGCCGCCTGAACCTGATCCTGTAAGTCAATGACCGGCCTGACGGCTTCCAGTCCGAATTTAATGGCGTCAACAATGACATCCTCAGGAACCTCTTTGGCTTCTCCTTCCATCATGACCAGTTCCACATCATAAGGACGGCCTGATTTACCGGGAGCGACTTTTCGCCCCACCAGAAAAAGGTTCATTTCGCTTTCCTTCATTTTTTCCGGCGATGCGTTGCAGACAAACTCGCCGTTTATCCTGCCGACACGAACTCCGGCTATCGGCCCCTTAAAGGGAATATCGGATATCATCAGCGCGGCGGACGCACCGATCATTGAAGCAACATCTGTGTCGTTTTCCTTATCCACGGACAGAACCGTGGCCACCAACTGCGTTTCCGAATAGTATCCCTTGGAAAACAGCGGACGAATCGCGCGATCAATGACGCGCGACGTCAGAATTTCTTTTTCGTTGGGACGTCCTTCGCGTTTAAAGAAACCGCCGGGAATTTTTCCCGCGGCAAAAGTCATTTCCTGATAATCAACGGTCAAAGGCAGAAAGTCGACGCCTTCCCGTGTGCTTTTTAATGAAACCGCCGTAACCAATACAACGGTTTCGCCGTAGTATACAAGCATGGCCCCATCGGCCTGCGCTGCGACATAATTCGCCTTCAGGGAGACGTTCCGCCCGGCAAAATCCGCACTAAATATATTACTCATTCATTTTCCTCCATATTGTTTATAAGAGCTGCTCTTAGCAAATTCAAGGGCGAAACGCATAAAACAACAACCGCAATCTATGGGTTATCTTGCTGCGGTCAGGTTGCCTTATGCCTTCCGCCCTTGAATAATTCTTTACTTTCTAAGATTCAGACGTTTAATGACGTTTCTGTATCTTTCTATATCATTCTCTTTAACGTAATTGAGAAGCCTTCTTCTCTGACCGACCAGTTTGAGCAGACCCCGGCGCGAATGATGATCTTTTTTGTGCGCCTTGAAATGCTCCGTTAAATACTCTATTCTGGCGCTTAGAAGAGCGATCTGGACTTCGGGAGACCCCGTATCCTTTTCATGGAGCCGATAATCACTAATTACTGCCTTCCTCTTTTCCGAACTTAACACGCTTTTTCCTCCTTTTCTTATTATCTAATATTTATTGTTTGGTTTAATTCTTATCTTTTCTTTGACTAATAGTTAAAAACTCTCACAATTCTTGCCGCCTGCGTTTTCCCATCACATTGCGAAAGGTTATTGGCCGGCGTCAGCATCTCCGCAATCGCCAAAAGACAACCGCGGCTGATGAATTTTACCATATCTCCGGTTTTAAGCAAGGGAAGATCATATTCTTTGAGCATTTCCACTGAAGGCTGCCAACCGTTACGCAGTTTTACCGCACAAAGATCCTTCAACTCGATGGTTGCGGTGCGCGGCAAAAGATCAGTCATCGGCAATATCTTGCTGACAAGATCTTCTTTCCGGTCATCACCACCATCATTACTTAAAACAACTGCCATATCTTCCGTAAATATTCCGCTCTTCAAACGCCGAAGGCCGCACAAGCAAGCCCCCACGCCCAGCGCATCTCCGATATCGGAACAAAGGGTTCTAATATACGTTCCTTTGGAGCATGTGACCCGAAAAGTAACACGAGGCAGCGAAATATTTTCAACACCCATGCTGTAAATTGTCACTTCGCGCGGCTTCACATCAAGCATAACACCGCCTCTCGCCCATTTATACAGTGGCTTACCTTGGTATTTGACAGCGGAATATGCGGGCGGTACCTGTTTGATGATTCCCATCATATGTGACATAATCAGTCTTATTGCTTCTTCAGAAGGCAATTTCTCTGATTGTTCGACAATCTTACCTTCCGTATCCATCGTATCAGTTTTAACACCCAGCAGCATGGTGGCCAGGTATTCCTTATCTTCGCCGCTAAGAAAACCAGCGAGTTTCGTGGCTTCATTCAGGCAAACTGGCAAAACCCCTGTTGCCAAAGGATCAAGCGTTCCCGTGTGACCGGCTTTTCTTATTCCCAATGCTTTTTTTACATCACTGACAACGGCATGCGAAGTTTTTCCTGCCGGCTTGTCAATGACGATAACGCCGTTCATCATAAGAAATTATAATTCCTTTACCGCTTCAATAATCTGTGACTTGATGGTTTCGATGTCACCCTTCATCCAGCAGGATGAGGCGTGAATGTGGCCGCCACCGCCAAATTTTCTGGCTACTTTTTCTACATTAAATTTAGCCTTGGACCGAAGGCTGAGCTTGAAATTGTTTTCTCCTCTTTGCGTATAAAGCACGGAAACTTCAATTCCTCTGACCGTGCGCGGAATATCCACAAATCCTTCCGTGTGTTCCCAAGCCGCTCCTGTCTCCCGCAAGTCTTGCTGCGTCACGACCATGGAACCCACCTTGTTTTCCAGATCCAGAGACAAGGTTGATAGCGCCTTAGCCAGAAGTTTCAGCCTTGCCGGAGAATCGCTTTCGTAAATACCTTCAGCTATACGCTGAGGGTTGGCGCCCTCTCCCACCAGCACACCGGCTGCCATAAATGTTTCTTTCGTTGTGCTGGAATAACGGAAACATCCGGTATCGGTAATAATGGCCGCGTATAAATTCGTGCAGATATCCCTGGACATTTTAACGCGCATTTCCTGCATCAGGCGAAATACCAATTCTCCCGTGGAACTGGCTTTGGCGTCCAGCATTTTCAGCGGGCAAAAACCGTTATTCGAAACATGATGATCAATGTTAATCAGCCTTTTAATTTTCTGAATATTGCCCGCTTCTTCGCCAACTCTGTCCAGATCACTGCAATCCAGAACGATACAGGTGTCATATTGTTCAATATTGCTGATACTGTGCGTGATGTTGTGCGCCGCCGGAAGAAACTGGTAACGTTCAGGCGTGCGATCCTGATTATAGACAACGGCCTTCTTCCCCATATCTTTCAGCATCAGATAAACAGCCAGTTCCGACCCCAGAGCGTCTCCGTCCAGCCGCACATGAGCCGTAATGAGAAAATTTTCTCCTTCATGTATGGCTTTCATTATGTCACTGATCATTTTTATTTTCCTGTTTTGCTATCTGAGCCAGCAATTTTTCGATGCGGTTGCCATAGCCAAAAGACGTATCATGAATAAACATCAGTTCCGGCACGAAACGCAGTTGTAAACGTTTTCCCAGCTCTCGTCTGATAAAACCGGCTGCCTTATTTAAACCTGCTTTTATTTCGTTAGAACAATCATCCTTCCCCATTTCTACAAAATAAATTTTTGCGTTACGTAAATCATCACTTACCCTGACCGAGGTTATGGTGACCAAATGCAGACGAGGGTCCTTAACTTCTTTATTTATAATTTCGGACATATCCGCCCTGATTAACTCGGCGACTCTGTCCGCTCTTTTAAAGCTCATCGTATATGTTTAATTCCCTGCCGGTTGCTTCCATAAAACTGGAAACGACCATGATTTCCGTTTTGGTGTCCAGGATTTCAGCCACCTGTAGATTGTCAATAAACCTAAGCAAATGATCAACTTTACCGTTAATGTAGCGTGAATCATTCCCGACAACCGCAAAAGCTATTTCGGCAAATTTATAGTTATCAAGACGTCCCGTTTCGGCGATGGAAACGTTAAATTCATTCTGGGCGCGTTTTAAAATCCGGGTCAAAACGCTTCTTTTACTTTTTAAAGAGCCGCTTTCCGGAATTCTAAGATTGATAATTCCGTATCCAATAACCATAAAAATTTTTCCGAAAGCAGAAATCCATGGAAACCAGACCTTATCTTATTTCATTCAACTGGTTTAAAGAAATTAATGTTTTTCAACATTCTGTTCTAATTTTTTCTCCAGCTCTTCCGTAAGATAAGCTTCAATGATATCCCCGAGATGAATATCATTAAATCCCTCGATGCCAATGCCGCATTCAAATCCTGTCAGTACTTCTCTGGCATCATCTTTAAACCGCTTCAGAGATAAAATTTTACCATCAAACACCACAACGCCGTCGCGTAACAGCCTCAGATTGTTGCTGCGCATTATCTTCCCATCGGTAACGTAGCATCCGGCAATGGTTCCAACCTTCGGAACCTTGAAAAGTTCGCGGACTTCGGCTCTTCCCTGCACCACTTCCCGGTATTCCGGTTCCAAAAGCCCTTCCATAGCCGCCCGAACGTCAGCAATGACATTGTAAATAATATCGTAAAGCTTGATTTCCACACTTTCCTGCTGGGCAACCTCTGCGACCCGCGCGTCCGGTCTCACGTTAAATCCGATAATAATGGCCTGGGAAGCGGAAGCAAGCATCACATCCGTCTCGCTGATGGCGCCTGTGGAGCTGTGAATAATTTTCAGTTTTATATCATCCGTCGAGAGTTTGTTTAATGCGTCGGAAATCGCTTCGATTGAGCCCTGTACATCGGCTTTGATAATGACATTGCATTCCTTTACGCCATCTTTGATTCTCTGATAAAGTTGTTCCAGGGTGACCTTGGATAAAGAAGAAAGCTCTTTTTCCCTTGTTTTTCTGGTCCAATAATCGGAAATGCTGCGCGCTTTCTTTTCATCCTCGACGCAGAAAAACTCCGCGCCGGTCTGCGGTACGCTGGAAAAACCGATCACTTCAACCGGGATGGAAGGTCCGGCTTCTTTGATGCGCTTACCCTGATCATTGATCATCGCGCGCACGCGGCCGAATTCAGTCTTGGAAATAAAGGAATCTCCCTCCCGGAGGGTTCCTTCCTGAATGAGAACGGTCGCCACGGGACCTCTGCCCTTGTCCAGCTTGGATTCAATAATGATTCCCCGGACGGGACGGTCAGGATCTGCTTTTAATTCCATGACGTCGGCCTGCAACAAAATCATTTCCAGCAGTTCTTCAATATTAGTTTTCTTCTTGGCGGAAACTTCACAAAAAATCGTGTCACCGCCCCACTGCTCGGATAATAGACCGTGTTCGGTCAGAGCTTGTTTGATCTTTTCCGGATCAGCTCCCGGCTTGTCAATTTTGTTAATCGCCACGATGATCGGCACCCCGGCAACCTTGGCGTGATGAATGGCTTCGACCGTTTGATTCATGACACCGTCATCCGCGGCTACAATTAAAACAACGATATCGGTTACCTGTGCTCCGCGAGCCCGCATCGCCGTGAAGGCTTCGTGTCCCGGCGTATCCAAAAACACAATGTCCCGGTTGTTAATATGAACATGGTACGCGCCGATCGCCTGCGTTATGCCTCCTGTTTCGCCATCCGTGACGTTGGTCTGCCTGATTACGTCCAGAAGAGATGTTTTACCATGATCCACGTGTCCCATAATGGTGACGACCGGAGCACGCGGTTTAAGATTTTCCGGAGTAGAAGGAGCCTTTAATACGGATTCATCAAACTCCGCCTCCGCCGGTTCAATCTGGAAACTGAAATCCGAGGCCACAAGAGTGGCCGTATCGTAATCAATGGCCTGATTGATGGTCGCCATCACACCCATGGACATCAACTTGTTGATGATTTCACTGACCTTAATACCCATTCTTTTAGCCAAATCACCGACGGTAATTGTTTCTCCAATTCTGATACGCCGTTTAATCGCCTTTGGAACGGTAATCTCCGTCTTTTTCATTTTGACCGGAGCGGCCTTTTTAGCCTCCCGCCATTTGCTAAAAACAACTTCCCGTTCGTCGTCCTGCCGTTTGAGCCTCTTTTCTATTTTTTTCTCTAAGATTTTTTTAGTCGGTATTGTCTTTTCTTCTTCAATGAAAACTTCAACCTGATATTTACCCTTCTTTTTAGGCTTTTCAGCAGGTGGAGCGGATATTCTTTCACCGGGTTTTGCAGGAACTTTGGAAGGAGCGACCTTATCGGGTTCCGATCTGACAATTTTATGTTTGGTAATGATTGTCGGTTTTACCCCAACAGGAGCGGGTTTGGCTGCCTTTCCGGCCTTAATCTCTTCTTCCGCATGGGGGGCTGTTTCTTCTTTGTGAATTTGTNNGCTTCCGCCTTGGATACTTTCGCGGGCTTTTCAGCAGCCGCCTCCGAAAGTTTTTCCTTTTTAATTTTTTCAGCCTTTGCGGCAGGTGCTTTTTTAAGTTTATCTTCGTCTTCTTTTTCCCGTGGTCTTACTTCCTCTACGGGAGCTGCTTCAGGGGGGGGCTCCACAGCCGTAACGACTGTGCGACGCCTGATGACAGTGGTTTTTATTCTTTGCTCTACAACCTCGCGAAGCTCACCGGCGGTCAGCTCTTTCTTAGCCCTTTCCACTTCATCCTCATTCAGAGAAGAGGAAGCCGCTTTAACTGAAATGCCGATTTTTTCCAAACGAGCAATCAAAACCTTACTTTCCAAACCGAGCTCTTTGGCCAATTCATGAACCCGTTTATTAGGCATGCGCAAAAATCTCCATGTTAAGTTTCTTAAAATTCAAATTAGGAATCACTTTTATTACCCGCTATTTCGTCGCTTAAAATTTTTCCAGCCGTTTCAATCCACTGCTGGGCTGTCTTTTCGCCTATCCCAGGAATCTGAGACAACAATTCCGGTTCTGTTACGGCAATCATGGCAATGCTCTTGATGCCTTTACTGAAGAGTTTTTCCGCCATCGCCGGACCGATTCCACTGATTTTGGTCAAATCATTTTGTGCATCATTTCCCTCTTCCTGAGCCTGAACCATGGTCTCGCTCTTCATGTCAATATTCCAACCGGTGAGTTTCACCGCCAGGCGGACATTTTGCCCGTTCTTCCCGATGGCCAGCGAAAGCTGATCGTCGGGAACAATAACCGTCATCGTGCGGTTATCGTCATCAATCAATACCCTGTTGACCTTCGCGGGAGAAAGAGCGCTGCTGACATATTTGGCCGCGTCATCGCTGAAAGGAATGATATCGATCTTTTCTCCGCGAAGTTCCTGCACGACGCTTTGCACGCGCGAACCCCTCATGCCCACGCAGGCGCCCACCGGATCAATATCCTTGTCCTTGGATCGGACGGCAATCTTCCCCCGTTTACCAGGTTCGCGGGCCACGTTGATAATATCAATCAATCCTTCGGAAATTTCCGGAACTTCCACTTCAAAAAGAGCTTTTAAAAATGCCGGATGAGTGCGCGAGAGAATGATCTGCAGCCCTTTAGTGCTTTTCTTCACTTCAACAATGTAAGCGCGGATTCTTTCACCGCGTTTATAGGTTTCCCGGTGAATCTGCTCCGCCGGAGGCACGATACCCTCCGCGCGTCCCAAGTTGACCACAATACTTCCACCCTCAAATCTCTGGACAAAGCCGTTAACCAGTTCGCCTTTCCTGTCTTTATATTCTTCATAAATATTTTCACATTCGGCGTCTTTTACTCTTTGAATGATGATCTGCTTGGCCAACTGCACGGCAATGCGTCCGAACTGACTGGTCTCTATTTTCATGCCCAGACTGTCTCCGGATTCAGCGCCTTCATCAAGCGTTTTTCTGGCCTCCTCTTTGGTAATTTGCGTTTCCGGATGCAGAACCTTGTCCACAACAGTCTTGAACTGAAAAACCTCCACCTCTCCGGTTTCATCATTGTAATGGGCTTCTATTTCCACATTCTGTCCGAATTTTTTACTGGCCGCAGTAAGCATTGCCGCTTCGAGGGCTTCGATAATAATTTCCTTATTTATACCTCTGTCCTTACCCATCTGCTCGATCAGACGTTTAAGTTCTGGTAACAACATTTGAAAATTCCTCCCTTTTCTTCGCTGATAATATTCAATAGAATCTCAGCCTGCCGGCGTTAATTCTTCGTCACAATTCTAAATCAAAGCGCTATTTTTGTTGGCTTTGTCGTCGGCTCAATATCATCTTTGATTTAAAATTGTTTTAATCCATTAAATTTTTCCTTCATCGGCAAGATTAGCTTTGATAATGTCCTGCCTTGGAATCCGGTAAACTTTACCGGCGACCTGCACCAAAACAAATTTCCGGCCCTCTTCTTCGATATAATCCACAAGCAGGCCGTGAAAATTCTTGCTCCCCTCAACTTTTATGCCTGTTCTTACGTCTACTCTAAAATTTCTGTATTTCAGAAAATCCTCATCGCGCGATATCGGCCTGTCAAAACCGGGTGATGAGACCTCCAGCGTATAAGAACCGTTAATGATTTCACGAATGTCGAAAATATCGCCTAACTGATTGCTAATATTAGTACAATCATCAAGCGTGATACCGGCTTCCTTATCCAGGAAAAGACGTATGATCCAGCGCGTATGCATTTTTATACATTCCACGTGTATCAGTTCCATTCCTTCGGAAGCAACAACCGGCTCGGCTAACTGCCGGATTTTTTCTTTGACATCAAAATCCATATTTGCTCAGAAAATAAAAAAGTGGGCACAGGCCCACTCATCAATACTACATCATCGATGGTTTGGTCTTTTTGCTAGCATATCCATAAGGACAAAGCAAGTAAAAAGATTACGGTGAATTACCGTATTTGGAGTTAAAAATGGGGATAAATATCCCCTCCAAACATCCCAATGTGCTTCCTGCCGGGCATGTCCCTATGTGCTCCGCACAAGGGACAATTTCCAATCCCGAGCTATCGGGATTGGATAATTCGACTAGCCAATTCCGCTATGCTTCGCTTTCGGAATTGGAGTCTCATTACAACTTACCAATTTCAATGCGCTACGCTTTTGAAATCATTATTCCCACGTCGCTACGCTCCTGGGATAATTCATCCATCACGTTTCAGTGCGCTTCGCTTCTGAAACGTGGGATTCATTATGGAGCGGGCGACCGGGCTCGAACCGGCGACGTCCAGCTTGGGAAGCTGACATTCTACCACTGAATTACGCCCGCTCACGAGGGCGTAATGTTATTGAATAGACACATTTTGTCAAGGCAATTTTAATGACACTCGCTGAAAGCAAGTTCCGATGAATCGGAACGATGCTCGAAGCGTAAGTGGAATTATCCCTGGAGCGTAGCGACGTGGGATTTGAGACTCGCCAAAAACGAGCAAAGCGATAAGGCATTTTTATGGTTGAAACTTCTTGAGTCAAATAGACCGCAAGAAGGCCAAATCAACTCTTAAGAAAATTAATTTGGATATTATATGGATCGGCATAATATTCCAGGTAAGAACACAGATAATGGGTTGATTATTGTTCAATATTAAGATATTAAGTTCAAAATTATTGATTCTGTAGAAGGGTGTTAGGCCGACAGTGCTGTCGGTGTTTACAATATTAGCACCGATCCATATAAACAATGTTAGTTTTGATAAAATGAAAACAATAAAAAACATTATCGTTAAATTTAAAAAATGGTGCGAAGGTGAATATATCCCCGTATCCGTAGAACGCGCAGGGGACGTGGTCATGGTTTTGAACGAACATTATAAAAAACCTCCCATTCTTGTCTTTTTCAATCGCTTATGGAATTTCTGGAAAGATAATTGGAAAATTCTACTTCCTATTATCATCGGTGCTATCGTCGCGCTTTTTATCCATTTTGACTCCAAGTCCACAAGCAAAACCGAGCAAGAAAAAAACAAAACAGTAAGCGAGAGTCATATTGAAAAACCTCAAAATATTAATAAAAAATAAACTAACAATTCAATCCACGCGACCGCTACTCGCGTCGCGTGATTTCGCCGTTGGGGCTGAAAGACTATGAACACACTGACATCATTCAAAGCGGTTTACTGCTCGGGCTGCTTCATATCAGACCCCGCACTGATCCCGGCGATGGCGTTACTCTTCGAGAAAGTGTATTTGCCTCGAAACATCGAGATTGTGAAGGAGTTCGCAAAGCGATATCGGATACGCACCAGTGACGAGAAGACATACTCTGACGAGGTCCATATCCAGGGGCAAGACGAGGCTTCGACAATTGATCCATTCGCAGATCTGTCAAGCGAGGAGCGCGAGACCGCCTGCAGATACATCGCATTTGCTCACCGTGTGATATATCCGAACTCGCGCCTCTTTCCGGACATATTTGAGACTGAGCTCTTCCCGAACGGATCACCCCTAAAGGTCGAGTTGATTCGGAAGGGGAAGCCGGGGTCGAAGAATCTCTACCGAGTAGGCCCGCAATCAATGACAATGGTTGGCGACGATGAGGAGACTTTCCCGCGTCTTCTGAAAGAGGGATATGTGCCCGTAATCACGCAAGTCCGACCATCGTCGCAAATCGCTAAAGGTCTGGACAGGGCATCAGCTAAACAGCTCGCAGGTATACTTGGGATGGCTTCCGTATCAATGTTCTTTCCAGGAACTCGCGCTGCACATCCCGAGGTTATCCTAGAGGCTCGCGAGAGGCTGAAAGACCATCTTCCGCCATTTTGGTCAACCATGCTCAAACTTACCACGGCGCTAGAGAAGCAGATCGCCGAAAGCGCAACCCCATCTCAACTTGTGCTGGAGGCAAAAGATATTGTGGATACCACTGTACGCCCAGCCGTGATCGACTTAATCGATAAAATGGAAAAGGAGCGAAGAAACTTTTTTTATAGAATGTTGTCCTCTGTACAACGAGGGCTTCGGCTCATGGTTGGTAACCCGCCCATGACACAGCAGCAACTTCTCACCAATGCTCTAGTTATCGGCTCTGATGTGGCGATGACCGCCGCAGGGCAAATGCGAGCTATTGAAGCACTAAAAGAGCAATCGGGGCTGACCTATTTGATCAAGCTACAGGAAATGACCAAAGAAGCACAAAGCCCCAACAAACGCTCGCAGCGTACGCTCGGCCCGCGGCGGGCCAAGCGCCGCTGAAGCGTGACGTTGTGGCGGAAAAGGATATACGAATGTTTAAAACAGCGCAGCGTATCCTTGCAATAGCAAAATTCATCGTTGGCATACCTGTCATCATAGTTGCCGTCATCGCTGGAGGCATCGTTGGAATATTTCAAGGAATTAGAGGCTGGTTCCGGCCAATGTTTTCTGCAAGACCTGCCGCATATATTCGTACGGAATACGAAGCGCCTGAACGTTTCAAAGATTTATTATGCCTTGCTGAACGCCTCGATATAGGTGACGATGTTGAAAGATTAAATATTGAGTCTATGCTATCTGAGTCAGAGAAAGATGATATTCGTTCAGTCATGGCAGGAAGAGCAGAAGATTTGGAGCAATGGATTGATAGCACAATGGAAAACGGTCAAATAGCCGAATTTGCGGTTCCGTTTTCTAATATGCTTCAGGCATTAAGCGAGATGGGTCTTTTAGAAGCTAAACCAGAAACAAAAAAAGCCACAACAAGCCGCTGTTCCCGGTGATTTTTTCGTTAACCGGGAAGAAGAGGCGACAGACGTGTTCTGAATAAGGAGCGCGTGGCAGGCTGCTGTGTCCATCCCGCAGGCGCGTCAGGCAAGAGGGGGTTAACAATGGCTGTCCTATTACAGATAAAGGAGAAAATTTAATGCCTATAGTATCTATTAAAACAGTCAAAGGACTTTTGACTCCAGAAAAGAAGAGCGAACTTCACAGAAAAATATCTGAATTATTAATCGAAATAGAAGGTGGTGGGAATCTGCAATTTGCAAAATTTATTGTGGTTAATATATCTGAAGAGCCCGCAGAGAATTTTAGCGGAGGCGGAATACAATTAAAACCTGAAATGTTTGGTCTTCAGAAAACCGAACACTAACAAACATAACATCGGCTTGCACGGCGACGGTAAAAAGCCGCCACGCGTGAAGCCGGTCGTTAGAAAATGAACAAAGGATGATATCCGAAAGATATAAGTGTATATTCGTGCATATACCAAAGACGGGGGGACAAAGCGTTGAACACTTTTTCCTGAAGCTGCATGGTTTATCCTGGAACGATAGAGCCCCGCTATTGCTTAAATATAACCCGGATCCCCAAAAAGGTCCCGAGAAACTGGCGCATCTTAAGTCGAGTGAATATGTGAGTTGCGGGCATATGGATGAAGATAAATTCAATAGTTATTTTAAATTTGCTTTTGTAAGGAACCCATGGTCCAGAATTGTCTCTGAATACCGCTACAGGAATTACCACAAAAAAATGTCATTTAAAGATTTTATTCTGCATGGCTTACCGACGGAAAGTAATTATTCAGACGACTACCGGCATATAACCCCTCAGTACGATTTTTTACACGATGAAACCGGCAAGCTGCTTGTTGATTTCGTCGGAAGGTTTGAACGTCTACAGGAAGATTTTGATTTGATCTCCTCGCAATTAGGCATCATTCATTCACAACTCCCTCACATTAACGCATCAAAGCAAAAATCTTCTTTAATTGGAAAATTGATGTTCTTGAAGGAGCGAAGCAAAAATTATCATTACACCGATTATTACAATGAAGAAACAGAACGTTTAGTCAGAAACATGTATAAAAAAGACATTCAAGCATTCCAATACAATTTCGGAGAATAATTTTCCGACATTGCGGAGGACAAACTGCTGAAGGCGATGTTCGACTGAAGATAAATAATGCAGGATTTCCATTGAATGACATAATTCCCCGGGGTAGAAACTTTTCTGATTATGTGGCGATGTCTGAGACAAAGGAAACATCTTTCATGGCTTAAGTTAATTCCTTTAATATCTTTAATCCGCCAAAATTTTCAGTCCACCAAAATTTTCTTGACACACTTCAGCGCGTTTCTTATACTCCACCGAAAAAAATGAATTGTCTACTAGGAATTATCTAAATAATATCAATATGATCGATGAGAGCTTCGAGGGCTGACCCGCCATGACCGCCAAATTTCCCTTTGAGAAGTGGTTTCTTTCGAAACGCCACGTCCCCTATCGTACCGATATCGAGAAACAATACAACGGAGACTTCGACCGCCCGCCCGGCCAGCAGCACTGCCTGATCAACTGCTCCGATGGCGGCTGGACCGAGCCCTTCAAGCGATGGCTCGCCGGTTATTTCTCCACGTTCCCCTCATTCGAAAAAAACAACCACGCTGTCTATTTCGTCCACATTCCCAAAACCGCCGGCAAGTCCATCATCGCCGCCCTGGGAAATTCCCATCTCGTCCGCGCCCACCCTCACTTCCACCGCACCTGGCAGGACAAGCGTAACCTCGTGGCATGGCACGCCTGCGGACGCCTCCCCGTTGCCGCCTGCGTCCGCCATCCCATTGATCGCGCCATCTCGCTCTACCATTTCTTCCGCATCCACCAGTGGCCCTCGCACGAGGCCCAGCATCGCCTCATCCAGAGCAAAGCTCTCGCCGCTGATCTATCCACCTTCTGGGAAACTCTCGAGATCGCCCGCACCGCCCGCAACGTCCGCCACTTCAAAACCCAATCCGAATTTCTCCGTGGAGCCCCCGTCGTCCACCTCCTCCGCTTCGAGAACCTTGCCGAAGATTTTCGCCGGCTCGCCATCCATCTCGGCTGTCCGGAAATCCAGCTCCCTCACATTAACGCCGCCTTGCGCGACTCCCGAGCCCTCACTCCAGCCGCCGAAGCCCGCATCCGCTCCTTCTACGCCGAAGACTTCGACCAATGGTATCCCGAAACTTCATGACCACCCAAGTTCATACCCTGCGCCGCCATTATGGCCTGCCTTCGGTAAAGAGGAAGCCATTAGGCATCTTCTTTAATTTACGCGCTCCTAATTGACAAAACCGTATCGCTCATAATATCATGGCATAAATAAGATCGATGGAGATGTCGTCAGCAATAAGGAACTATGATGGATTATAAAATACGGACCTGCACCCAAGAAGATATCGGAATATTAACAGAAACCATCAGAAACTCTTTTCATGTTGTAGCCGAGCGCTTCGAGCTGACCGAGAGAAACGCCCCCAGCCATCCGTCCAATTGTACGCATAACTGGATCAGGTATGATATGGAACGCAAGATAACCTACTTTGTTTTGGAAAACGAAGACGGCATCGCCGGTTGTGTCGCCTGTGAACAGGCAAGCGCCAAGGTTTGCTATCTGGAAAGGCTGGCCGTTCTTCCAGAAAAAAGAAACCAGGGCGTGGGAAAAGCCCTGGTTGAACATGTTTTGTCAAAAGCCCGGAAGCTGGGCGCGGATTATGTGAGCATCGGCATCATCGCAAAACATACCGAATTGAAACACTGGTACAAAAAATTAGGCTTTGTCGAGGACGAAACCAAAATATTTCTCAATCTGCCCTTTCCGGTTACCTTCATGTCTTATGATCTGCAAGAAAAATAGTTCAACAGCACGCAGATCTTTTTGACAACAAACAAACTTTAGAAAAATACCTTTAAGCCCAGGGTTACCATGCCCGTATAAAACGTAGCGTCATCAGAATGCCCCGATTCAACTTCCATCTCTGTGGCGTAATAACGATAGCCGACATCCACTGCAATTTCACTGGTCAGGTAAAACTCTGCTCCTGTCATGATCTGCCAGGCATAAGACGTATAATCCCCTTTATCGATGCCTTCAATGTCTTCCAACGACTGGTCAGCGTAGGAAAATCCAAGACCAACTCCAAAATATGGTTTAACGATTCCGAGGGGATATTTCCCGATGACGTTGAACATTAAATTGCTTATCTTTATATCGCCATCCGCATAGGAAGAATCTTCTATTTTCGGATTCAAGTAGCTGTATTCGGCTTCCAGCGCCAGAAATTTAAAGAACGGATTGGTGTAACCAACCTTTATACCCCAGGCAGAAGTATTTTTTACATCCCAATCATAGTCATCATAATGATAGCCATCATCACCACTGACATCAGGACTTATTGTATAACCTCCCCATCCACCAATATACAATCCGACCTCAGCCGAAGCGGACTGACAAGGGCAGAGGGCAAACACGATGGCAAATGCAAAAGTTAAAAGATAACCGGCTGTTTTTTTCACATGAATTCTCCTTTCTTTATTATTGTTTTTCAGTTTAAATCTTTATATTCGATATTTCAATATGTTTTTATGAATCACGGGCATGGACCCCGGAACAAGCCCTGGACCCTAATTACGCTCCAAGGGGCGGGGTATTAGATCCATGCATAGGCAGGATCATCCGACCTCCAAGCTTCAATACACGTTGTTTTTGAAGTTTGAGTCTCACAATAAAATATGGTAAAAACTCAAAATAAAGAAGGATTGCCATATTCATCGGGGTTTGTTAGGGGAAAAGCGCCACCCATGTTTAAGCCTTATCATTTATTCAAATATCACCCGCGCGAAGATGATGATTTCACCATTATTGCTCATCGCGGCGCATCCGCTTATTATCCCGAAAATACCCTGCCTGCGTTTGATGGAGCCATTGTCATGGGCGCCGATATGGTGGAGTTTGATGTTCAGCTTACGGCGGATCGGGAGGTCGTCGTTTTTCATGACAAAACCGTATCGCGCTGCACCGACGGTAAAGGAAACCTTAGCCATTATACCCTGGCCTCGTTGAAAAAACTGGACGCGGGAATCCGGTTTGACAAAAGCTTTAAAAAAACAACCATACCTACGCTGGCGGAAGCTTTGGATATCTGCAAAAACAGAATCGCGGCAAACATTGAAATCAAAACAGAGGCCGTCAGTGATATCGTCGCAGGCGGCATTGAGGAAAAATGCCTGAAGATTATCGAGTGTCACGGAATGCGCGGGCACGTCGTCTTTTCCAGTTTCGATCCGCGGGCCATCATGCATTTGAAACAGATAGACAACGCCGTGGCAGTCGCCTTGCTGTTTGAGAAAAAACTCTATGGCTCCCGACTGCCCTCAGAGGTATTGGAATTAGTAAACGCCGACGCCTTCAATTGTTCTGCTGACAGGTTTAATAAGAAGTGGCTTGAGGATATCAGGCCAAAACATATTCCCGTAAATATCTATACGGTCAATGACGAAAAAAAAATGAAAAGATTTTTGGACATGGGGGTGAATGGAATTTTCACCAACAAACCGGATGTGTTGAAAAAAGTACTGGCTGATGTAAAAAAACGGAAGGCTGACGACCGAAGACAATGAAAATATCCGAAGACTTGATCAACATTATCGAGCTGGCCGTTGATACGCTGATTAAAGCGGCAGGCATTGATCTCCGTCTGCACGGAATGGAAAATATTCCCGATCAGCCTGTTATTTATGTGGTGAATCACTTCACTCGTCTGGAAACGGTTTTGATGCCGTACATCATCAAAAAACACTTTAAAAAATATTCGGTCTCCCTGGCGCATGAATCCTTTTTCAGCGGCAGAATGAAAGAATTTATGGACAACGTGGGCGCTGTTTCCACCGCCGATCCCGATAAAAATAAAATATTCATCCATGCTCTTCTGACCGGCAAATATCCGGTAATTATTTTCCCGGAAGGACAAATAATCAAAGACAAGAAGATTATTGAGAAAGGCAAATATCTGGTTTACAACGCCGGCATCCGCCGGCCGCCTCACTCAGGGGCGGCGCGAATTGCTTTGCTTACCGCATTTATACGTGAAAAACTACGGATATTGCACTTTCGTAAAGACAAAGCTTCCATCGCCCGGATCGCATCACGTTTTGATCTGCAAACGGAGGATGTGGAAAAAATTATTGATAAAGAAACGCATGTTATACCGGTCAATATCACGTATTATCCCGTGCGGGCCCGGGAAAACGCGCTCAGCAAGTTTGCCAGAAAATATCTCTCTAATATTTCAACGAGACTCCTGGAAGAACTGGAGGTTGAAGGTCCCATCATGTTAGGCAAGGTAGATATTGATGTAAACTTCGGCAAGCCGATTCCGGTAAAAAATTATATCCGGTCCAAATGGACATTAAAAAGAATGATCGCTGATCATCGCGCTGATTTGCATATCGAGAAATTTAAAGACCTGTCCGCCTTCAAAAAAATATGCGTCGCGTTGATGAAGGATTACATGAATGCCATCTATTCCATGACGACCGTCAATCACGACCACATCATGTCTTATATTCTGACAAAATACCGGAAGGAGTCTTTCAGCGAAAACGATTTCAAGAAACGTATTTTCCTGGCCATCGAGCACTTAAGGCAAATCGGCTTGCCCCATTGCCACACGGCTCTCGACAAGAATCAGTTTTATCTGCTCACGGACGATTACCACGAAAAATACGAAAACTTTATAAAAGAAGCTGCTGAAGCCAGGTACATTAGACGGGAGAACGGCGTCATCACGAAAAACAGCGCGCGTTTCAGCGTGCGTTCGGATTTTCACACCATACGACGAGACAACATTATCGAAGTTCTGGGAAATGAAATTGAGCCTTTGCGCAGCTTGACCAGAACAATCGACCTGCAGAAATTTCTTCCCGGCTTGCTTGTTCGATGGAAAGTGAGGAATACGTTCCTGAAACTGGACCAAAGCCTTTTCGAAGATGACTATCGACAGTATTATCTGCCCGGCGAAAGCAAGCCGAAACATATTGGCGAGCCTTTTTTTCTGAGACGTTTTTTCAGCAGCAAGGGGGTTATTCTTGTCCACGGCTATATGGCAGCGCCGGAAGAAATCCGGCCCCTGGCGGATTATCTGCACCAAAACGGTTATAATGTTTACGGCGTGCGGCTCAGAGGACATGGCACGGCACCGGAGGATCTTGCCGTCAGAAGCTGGGAAAAGTGGTATCACTCCGTGGGCCGCGCCTACATCATCATGAAAAACAGCGTAAAAACATTTTCCATTGCCGGCTTTTCCATGGGGGCCGGACTTGCCCTCTTACAAGCCGCCAATAAGCCCGGCCGGTTTGCCTCGGTCATATCCATTAACGCCCCTCTCCAGTTGAGAAGTGTGACCTCTAAATTTTCGCCTTTTGTTGTGGCCTGGAATACGATGCTTACTAAAATGAATGTGGACAAATGGAAAATGGAATTTGTCGAAAATGATCCGGAAAATGGACACATCAATTATATCCGCAATCCCGTCCGGGGCGCATATGAACTAGGAAAACTCATGAATCGCGTGGAAAATCATCTGAGCGATGTAGTCGATCCCTGCCTGATCATCCAGGCGTCCAATGACCCTGTCGTGAATCCGCTCAGCGGGCAGGAAATTTTCAACAAGATCGGAGCAACGGAAAAAGAGAGTCTGATTGTCCAGGCCCATCATCACGGTATTCTGCGCGGACAGGGCGCGGAGGAAGTCCAGGAAAAGGTTTCGGCTTTTTTAAAAGAGTATCATTCCGGTCAATAAGATTTTGAAAAATGAAGAGGATAATTTTATGATTGATCAATGGATAAAAGAGATAAAAAAAGAAGCTCCGGCCGCTATGCTGGGAATGATTCTTTCTCATAACGGAATCGTCAGGGCGACGGCAAAAACCGGCGGAAAGGTTGCGTCGATGAATCTTTCCTATGACAAGGCAAAATTGGCCAAAGCCGTACGCGAATTCAAAAAGAAAGAGGGCATCGTTGATATCAGGGTGTGGATTAACGAGGGACATCTCCAGATCGGCGACGATATTATGAATGTCTGCGTGGCCGGTCGATTCCGCAAGGATGTTCTGCCGGTCTTTCAGGAACTCATTTCGATGATAAAGACGGAAGTTGTCAGGGAAGAAGAAATTTAACGGCAGACGTCTCGCCAAAAGTTAAACTTTATTAGTGACAACTGTTTTATGCTTGTCTGCAGGTTAAATTTGCTTACACTCCCCAATGATTTTTCACCTGTTCAGATTTCAGTGAACAACCAATTTCTGTTCGACCAGAAAGTTATATAATTTTTCAGCGGCAAGTTTATGAGCCGTCTCGTTTGGATGCTGATCCGTAGGATTAGCCCACAGATCCTTATCTTCATAGGCTGAGTATACAGTAAGTAAGTCAATCAATGGAATGTTTTCCTTTGCACACCGTGAAGCAATCTTTCGATGAACCTCTAGAAACGGATAATTATCGAATTTGTAAAGTAACGGAAAAAGCATAATAACCAGTTGTCCCCCTTCGCGCTTTATCTTTCTGTTCATATCCGCAATAAATTGAAATCCTATTTCCGCATTTTCCCCGTTAAATGCATCAAGGTAGGCTTTTGTGGTTTCCTGACTTAATCTGTATCTTTCAATGCAAAACATGACTAAATTTGCAATTTTTGAAAAATCCCGCAAGGCACTCCAGTGATTACCTCCATTATTAACATCAATGAAATCCGAACCCTTGATGGATAAGGAAAGTCCGAAATCATTGAGAACAAAACCGTATACAACAATGGGATATGTGTTCTTTGACATTTCATAGGAAAGCACTTTTGTGATGTCGTTAACATCTGCATCAACCCTTCCACAATTCTTTATATGCGCGTGGTACCCATTATCTTTAAGCATCTTAGCCAGGCGTGTTGCATAAATGTCTTCATATTTTACACCTCTGCCGTATGTAAAGGAATCGCCGACGATCAGTATTCCGGACATTTCCAGATCCTGCACTTTAGTTGGACCAGATTCGTGGTCGGGAAGCCTGAACCCTTCCCAGCTTTCCATGTAATGAAGGCCGTATATTATGTTTTTGCCTTCTTGTCTTAGAGGAAGATGATAACCACGGGGATTTGAATAATATTCAGAAGATCTGTTATTAAATTTGTGATATTCTGGTCCCAGAAAACGAAGTAAGATTTCAATTACGCAGATAACCAAAAGAAACGGAAGCGTTACTGCGATAATCTTGACAATCATATTTCGTGCACTATTATTTTTCATTTCTGTTCTAATCGTTTCATCCAACCTTTGATCTTTTGGATATGAAACATCAATCAATTAAGATGACTTTTTCTTATCAATTATTTTAAAATAATGATAAATTACCGGTTAATCAAACATGCTTTTATCGCGTCTGTACCAGTAATTGGGAAGGATACGATACATCAGTCTGGATAACGCATCGATATATTCTTTATTTCTTTTATCGTACTGGCAGGCGCGAATGATCCTCTCACGTATGGCGCCTTTCTCAGCGGCTTCATTAAAGATATGGTACGCGCAGGAAAACAGCGGGCTGTACATATTTTTCTTTTCCAGATATTTATGGACGTTTCTTACCGTGTTGGGACCTTCCGGCGTTCCGTCAATTTTTTCCAGCACGCGCAGATTGGTTTCAATGGGATTACCCGTGTAAAGCTCATAAAAATATTTTCCATAACGGTAATTCTTGCTGGCCAGTGAAGAAACCGTCACATACATATCCCCAACGCCGGCCTGGCTGTGGAAAGCCTGAAAGCTCCCCCCCAAAAGACGTGACAGCGATCTGATTTCGACGCCGGAGCGGGCGAAGATGGTGCCGGGAATGGAATCGCCCAGTTGAAGAGAATCCGCCAATCCCTTGATGTTGGCCACAATATTTTTCAACGCGCCGCAGGCTTCCACTCCGACCATGTCAAAATTATAATACGAGTTTATTTCGTGGCGGTTAAATTTTAACAAATCTTCCCTGATGATATTGGCAATGCGCTTTTTACCGGCAACGGTCAGACAAACAGGATTGCCCAGTGCGATATCCATATCAAAAAACGGTCCGCCAATGCACCCTATCTGATACTTGTGCTTCAAATTGTAAAGCGTGTTGTTGATAAGTTGCGAGGGCGTGATCAGTTCCTTGGAAAGCTCATCGGAAATCAAACCCTTTATCGGAGAAATTAAACAGGTGTCGCCGGCTTTCTTATCAATGATCGGCTTAAGATAATTAAGCATTTCCGGCAGTCGGTTCATGGTGATGGCCAGAATGATGAAATCGTTATTTTCGACGATATGTTCCAGATCGTTGGTGGCGCATACTTTGTTCGAGAAACGGGGAACTTTTTCCATTCCACCCAGGCGGCTGGCCAAATCTTCGGTCAAATGCAGAGGATTTAAACGATCCCTGTTTATTGCCTTGCACACTTCCGAATCGTGGTAATAAATAGCCACGCGTTTATTGTCGCGGTCAAACTTATAAGCAAAAGCAGTGCCTAAACGACCGGGACCGATGATGGCAATTCTTGTTGTATCCAGATTAGGCGTAAACATCAAATAATCTCTTTACCACAACAATTATTTATTTTTGCAGGAATAATAATCCTCTTGCCTGCTTCTAATAGCTTTTTTCCGGAAAAAATTAAACTAAATTTATTAAAAGCCAATTAATTTGTTGCAATATCATAAATGATTGTTTAAAAAAAGCAATGCCTTGATAATAATAAGATCATATGCCCTTATATAGGGCATCTTTTAAAAAAATGGTTGAATTTTCTTCAGTATTCAATTAATCGAAAAAAATTAAAATGCTAGAGAAAAAGTGTTTTTATGACCAAATTAGCTCCTAAAGAAAAAATATTGTTTTTCCCTGACGGCAAGGTTAGAGAAAAAAAATTTGTCCGAGAAGGCAGACTGGAGGGTGAATATTTTTCTTACTACCGTAGCGGCCAGGTGTTGTCGCATATAAATTTTCTTCACGGCAGAAAAAATGGTGAGGCGGTAATCTATTATCATGACGGGCACATCAGGGAGAAAGCAACCTTCATGAATGACCGGTTACACGGTGAATATATTTCTTATTTTGAAAATGGCAATGTCAGAGAACATGAATATTATAAACACGGCAGACTTGATGGCCGATACGAAATCTACTACAAGACAGGACAGCTCAAGGAACAGGAAAACTTCAAAAACGGTAAATTTGATGGAGAATATATTTGTTATTTCAAAAACGGACAGATTAAAGAAAAAGGCTTTTTTAAGAACGATAAAAGAGAAGGTGGCTATTGCGCATATTTCAAAAGCGGACAGGTGAAGGAAAAAGCCGCATTTAAAAACGGGAAAGTTGTCGGAGAATTTCTTGTTTTCACAGAAGCAAGCATCGAAACTCAGATGACGGACAGTGAAGAAGATGGATCTTCGCGTGTCTGGGACGAAAAAGAAGTCGCCAGTCTGCTGGAAGATTTGAAGCACTTCGACAAAAAACAAAAATAATGATAACCTTGATTACAGGGAGGAATCCTGATGATCAATAAAATCTTAATTCCGACGGATGGTTCCGCCAACAGCCTCACCGCGCTGGACTATGGAATTTATATCGCCCGTAAACTGGAAGCCTCCCTAACAGGCCTTTATGTCATTGACGTTAACCTCATTCAGGGGCCTCTGCTTACGGATATTTCCGGCTCGGTCGGAATGCCGCCTTATGAAGGATTTTTTGATGCCATAGAAAAATCCCTGGATGAAAAAGCGGAGTTTATCCTGCAAGAATTTCAGGAACGCTGCCGGAAAAGAGGGATACAGTCCGAAGTAAAAAAAACAATTGGTAAAATCAGTCCGGTCATTATTGAAGAAGCTCAGAGCGCTGATATGATTCTGATGGCGAAAAAAGGGGAACACTTTCATTTGAAAGAAGGCGGACTTCTTGGTTCGGTTGCCGAATCCGTCACGAGGAATTCCGGCAAACCGGTGCTGATTACTCCGGAAAATTTTGCAGAGATAGAAAGTATGGCGCTGGCTTACGACGGCAGCGAATCGGCTTGCAAAGCCCTTCGCCTTTCTCTGGAATTATCCCGGCAAAACGCCTGGCCATTGTCAGTGATCATCATTACACCGGATTCTGATAAAGCTGCCGCTTTAATCGCTCAGGTAGAAGAAACCAATCAAAAAGATCCGGATGAGCCCCCGATTGCCGATTGCGAAACAATCATCCTCTCCGGCAAAGAATCAGACGAAATCATCAAATTTATCCGTGAAGGTTCCGTGGAACTAATCGTCATGGGCGCCTACGGCCATAACCGCCTACGCGAATTACTGCTGGGAAGCACAACTTCGCAGGTTGTCCGTAAAAGCCCGATTCCGGTTCTGCTAATCCGGTAACCGATTCTATTTTTACTCACAAACGGATGATGACCATACATAAGATCGACAAAAAGTCTCTGGAAAAAAATTACGGCAAAAACATTCTTCCGCTGTCGACATTCGATAATGAAAATTTCATCGGATCACCCCCTCTGGAAATTTTATTTTTCTACAAAAAAAATCTTCCCATATTCAAGCTCAAAGAAAGTCTTTTAAAGACAATCCATTATTACAATCTTTTTTCCAGTCGACTGATCATGATCGGCGATCTTAAATTTGCGCTTCAGCATTGCACGGATGGAGCCGTTGCCAATGATCTGCGGCCTGTCGATGCCTGTTTTGATGAGAGCCGCTTTGACGAAATCAGGAAAGAAATGGTGCATGTTCAAACATTGCCGGGCGAACCTCTCTTTGCCGTAACCGGCATTCCTTTCAAAAACGGGATACTGGCCGGCATCAGTTGCTCTCACGCGGTGGCGGACGGCATTTCACTGATGCTCTTTCTTTACGCCTGGATGTGCATAACGGACGGGAAAAATTTTCTTCCACCGTCGCCTCAGAGACTGTTTCAAGGCCCGCCCGTCCATTTCGATCCCACAGACAGAACACGTGTTCCCCCGTTATCCGCGCTGGGCGATAAAATCCGGAAAAAAGTGGAAAAAGATAACGTCGCAGAGATTTTCACCGCCACAGAGTATTTTACCGATGACGTTCTCAATGAAATTAAAGCTGAAGCAAAAAAAGAAAAATACGACATTTCCAACCATCAGATCATGACGGCGTTTTTATTAAAAAAATATCATCATAAAATCCTGCCGGACACCGACCGGATCGTTTTAAAAAATCCCATCAATCTCAGAAGCATCCATCCGGATATTGATCCGATGTATATCGGCAGCGCGAATTTCAACAACTTCATCCGGTTCACCAAAGAAGAAATCGACAGGCTGTCGATGCCGCAGATCGCGTGTCGCATTAAAAAATCAATCGCTGATGTGCGCAATGAAAGCTATGCGCGGGAAATAGCGCATTTATCCCCGTGCGGGATTGAAATCAACATGGCTGTCTTCAGAAGAAACCGCCCTCCTTACAGCGTGGAAACGAATATCGTCTCCAGCAACCTCACGCATCTGAACGATCTTGAATCCATGCTTGTGGGACCAGAAACCGGAAGCCTGTTGCATATCGGTCTGGCAGTCCAAACCGGATTTACCATGCTGAAAGAAAAGAGCGGGCGGATATTTGCTCAGATAACCGGCAGACGCCCATCAATCTGATGATGATTGCCGATTAAAAGCATTTTTCTATTTGCCGGCATTTTGATGTTCAACAGCAAACCATTTATCATGCAACATCCAAAGTGCAATAATTGAAACGGCATATAACAATAGCCAGCTATAAACACCGGCCTGGGGTGAAACATCGAAAAAAGCGGTCAGCGCGTTGTTGGCGTTAAACCTGCCGGAAAAAAAATCGGGTAAAAGAATGTGCAGAAAGGGATTAAAAAATCCTTCGTATTCCGGAAAGGGCACCATGTAGACCACCGTCGCTTTGGCAATCCATGCTCCCGCAACTCCCCAAAGCGCCGCAGCATAAAATAAAAGAGGGTTTATTTTTTCACGGGATACAATCAGCATCCCTTCGTAAAGCAAAGGCACTGCCAGGACGATCAAGTAACGCGGACCATATGACCAGCCGCCCCACCAGGTAAAAAAGGAGCTTATCGTCACAAAGAACGTTATGCCGAACAAAGCAAGGCATTTTGCCTCCACGGAAAAATGAGTTCTTTGATTTCTTATCCACATCAGAATAACATAAAATGCAATACCGTAGAGAACCGGCGCGAAATTAAATAATCCCATCCAACCACTGAAAGATAATCCCCATAAGGCCTTCAATGATGGGAAGGAAAATCCGTAATGGTGATGCAAAGCCTGGAATTCTTCAGTAGCGTGATAAGCATTAAGCATTGTCCACGGATATCCGGTGATCATCCAATTGTATATGGCGATAAATACTATTGACGGCAGCAGTCCTGCGGCAAAAATCAGCGGCTGACGCATCTTCTTTTCTTTAATCCAAATGCATATCAGCCAAAAGGGCGCCGCAATGATTACCGTGTATTCACTCAGAAAGGAAAACCCCAAAACCAATCCCGAGAGAACATAATTATTTCTCTTTAGCAAGATAAAGCTGGCCAGCAACAGGAAGCCGGCAAAAACATGATTGAAGAAAGTTCCCGAAAAAACAAAAATAAATGAACCATACCAGGCCGGCATTGCCATCAGAACGGGTGACACGGAAGGTTTCATTTTATGCAGCGCGACATATGACATCATAACGATCAGGGAAAAAGGAATCGATCCGAAAACGAAGCCGCCCGCGATCAGGACAGGAATAAGCCACGGAATCATGGAAGACCGCAAATCGTCTTTTCCTATGTGATAGCCGATATAAACGGGATACGTTTTCCCGGCATCGTCTTGTACTAAATCAAGGTCAAACCATTTCATTATTTCATACAACGGTATCATGCATAAAGTAGGCAGAGGAGCCTTGTCTGAATAGAAATGTTCTCCTACTTTGCTTTTATCCAAGGTGAAATCAGCGTATTTATCTATTTTCAATGTCTTGCTTTCGGAAAAAGTTAGAACAGGTAACGCACGGGAAACGCAATTCGGAGTTGGCCAGATGTCTAAAAAATATGAAGACAATAATACATTAACAAGAAAAAATAGTGATAGATAGATTATCCGTTTATTTTTCTGGCTTCGTTGCTGAGCCATAGGGGACTCTTTTCTGTGCGGCGTTTTTTCATCACCACCGCAATCAAGAAATATTTTTATGAACAACGTCCTGTAAGGTTTTAATCAAATCGTGCCTGGTCAAATCAAATTGGATGGGTGTAAGGGTTATAAAGCCATCAGCCAGCGCTCCGACATCGGTATCTTTCTGCTTGCGGGCGGATTGAGATTCTTTAGCAAACCAGTAATAAATATTTTCCCGGGGATCCACGCGTTTTTCAAACGTTTCAACAATGTTGCCTTGAGCCTGCCTGACAACCACCACGCCTTTGATTTTTTCACGCGGAATACAAGGAATATTCACATTAATCGCGCTTCCCCGGAATTGTTTCAGGTTACGCAGGATTAAACGAGTCATCTTACGGGCAAATTTTGCGGCATAGGTAAAATCAGCTTCCTTATGAGTATCCAGCGAAACGGCCATAGAAGGAAATCCAAGAATTGCTCCTTCCGTCGCGGCGGAAACCGTCCCGGAATAAAGAACATTAATGCCGGCATTGCCTCCTCTGTTTATTCCGGAAACAACCATATCAACAGGTTTGTCCGATAGTTCCGTTATTCCTATTTTTACGCAATCCGCAGGAGTGCCGCAAACCGCGTAGCCTAAAAAAACATCATTTTTAGTGGCGCGTCGCACCATTAAAGGACGGGCAATGGTAATGGCGTGCCCCACCGCGCTTTGTTCAATTTCCGGCGCGACAATCAGGCAATCAGCTTCTTTGGAAAGCTCTTTATAGAGAGCGTTTAATCCTTTGGCGTAGATTCCGTCATCGTTTGTCAGTAAAAAACGCATTGATATTAAATCCTTTCATGTCTTATTTTTAATCGATAATGCATCCTTGTCACCTGATTGGCTGGAATTTTCCGTTTTTAATTCTGAACACAAAAGGTGTTTTCAGGGATATCCTGTCTGAATCAAAATAAATACTCCCTGTTGCTCCGTTGTAATTTACTATTTCTTTTAATCCGGTTGCAAGGTCTCGCCTCGTTTTAATGTTTTCGCTGCTTAAGATGCTAAAAATCATTCCGGCGGTGTCGAAAGCAAGCGCGTCAATATTTTCCGGTTCGCGCTTATAAGCCGCAACATATGCGTCTACAAATTTGTGATTCTCCGGATATGAACTATCTTTGGGAAAAATGTCCACAAAAAAAGCTTTATCCAGATTTTCAGAAACATTCTTCAGCAAATGGGGATCATTCCATAAACTTGTGCCCAGAAACACAAACCCTTTAACATTATAGAAATCAAGTTGTGAAGTAAGCATTTTCACCCTTAAGGAGGAATCAGGAATAAAAAGAGCTTCAAATTCAACTGGCACTACGTCTCGTTTATCATTCTGGCTTGTCAGGGAAGGATACCGGACGACGATACCTGTCAATTTACTTATTTCTCCCGCGAAATCAACTTGATTGATGCTGTAGGAAATAGCTTTGTCCACCTTTCCTCCGATAAGCTTAACTTCTTTACTAAAAATCTTTAACATCTCTTCTCCGTATTCATCCTGGGGATACAAAACGGAAAATATCGCGCAATTCAAATGATTCAAGGCATATTCCACCAGCGTTTTGATTTCCTGAGAATGGGTAAGAAAGTGCTGGAAGACAAACTCCCCCGCTGATGTGACGCCTTCCTTAGAAGTTATTAAAATTATTGGAATCTTCCATTTATTCGCTTCTGTTGCTGTTTCCAGAGCATTTTCTTTTGTATCAACGGCAATGATCGCCATAACGTTTTTGATGTTTGCCAAATTTGCCACGGCCTGTTTTGTTTTATCCGGCAACCCCTGAGAGTCTTCAACGATAATTCCCCAGACGTCGTTATTTTTTCTATTCATGGTCCCCGCGGATAACATTATGGCGTCTAATGCTTTTTGCCCCAACGCAGCGTGTTTACCGGATAAAGGAAGCACACATCCAATCGTGTTGCGATGAAGTTTTTCTGTCTTAGCCATAAGCGGAAAAGGAGCTGTCTCAAGAGCGATGGCTGCATCAGGTTTTATTTCAGCCGGATCAATGAATGACTGATTACCAGAGGCAATCGATGTCTCGAAAATGCAAATGATGATGCTGATAAACAGCAACAAAAATAATTTACGTTGAAATTGCCGAAAATGGATCATTGCCCCTCCCCGATAATCTTCAGGATATAATTGCGGACACTTTTCGCCAAATCCGGCCTGTCCAATAGAACAGAAATTTCGTTGTTATATTTTAAAGCAGACTGAGTAAAATTATGGCTCCCCAGAAAAATCAGACGCTGATCAATCAGTATAAGTTTTGTGTGCGTCGTTTTATCTGGCGAATCAAAGAAAACTTTTATTCCTTTTTCTTTCAGAAATTTTCCAGACTTTCTGTTTTGAATATTAAGCGTGTCTGATCTATCTTTTGTAACTTCTAAAACGACTAGAACTTTTACGCCTCTTTTTACAGCCTTTGCCAAATGACTGGCAACCCGGTCAGGATAGCTTTTTTTATGCTCCCCTGCTTTAAAAGAGAAGACGGATATTAAAATCTCGTCCTGCGCTTCATCGATGGATTTTATCAGCTTGGGCAGAAAATTTTCATTGGTCAAAATGACCGCCTGATATTCGCCCGATGTTTTCTGGCCGTGTTTTCCCTCCGCCGAGACCGGCGAATCACATCCGGAAATCAGCAGTGCAAGGCCGAGCCATAACAGAATATTTCTCTTGAGAACCTTCATGTTTAATTTCTATTAAATTTATTGTATGAAAGTCTATAACATTTTTCAATGTGCGTCGATATAAAAAAGCCCGGAAGAAAAATTTTCCCCCGGGCTATGAAAATCGTTAATGGATAAGCTTACTTCACGTCTTCAAAATCAGCGTCAACAACATCATCCTTCTTGTCTGATGCCTGCTGGTCGCCACCCTGCTGCGCTCCATCACCAGCGCCGGGACCGCCCTGGCCTCCCGCCGTTTTGGCATACATAGCCTCAGCCAGTTTGTGAGAGACATTCATCAAGTCATCCTGAGCTTTTTTGATGGCTTCAACATCGTCGCTTTCCAGAGCTTTCTTTGTTCTGGCAATGGCTTCTTCAATTTTTGTTTTTTCCGATGCATCCACCTTATCGCCGAATTCCTTGATGTTCTTTTCCACCGAATATACCATGGCATCGGCGTGGTTTCTCGCTTCAATAAGTTCCTTGCGTTTCTTATCTTCTTCCGCGTGCGCTTCAGCGTCTTTGACCAGTTTTTCAATTTCCGATTCGCTCAAGCCGCTGGAGGCGGTAATCTTGATGCTCTGTTCCTTGCCCGTGCCGAGATCTTTGGCGTTAACGTGCACAATGCCGTTGGCATCAATGTCAAAGGCAACTTCGATCTGTGGAATACCACGCGGAGCGGGTGGAATTCCTACAAGTTCGAAACGTCCCAATGTTCTGTTGTCCGCAGCCATCTGACGCTCGCCCTGAAGAACATGAATGCTCACTGCCGGCTGATTATCTGCCGCGGTGGAGAAGATCTGACTTTTCTTGGTGGGAATAGTCGTGTTTTTCTCGATTAATCTGGTCATAACACCGCCCAGAGTTTCGATACCCAGCGAAAGCGGTGTAACATCCAGAAGCAAAACGTCTTTGACATCACCTGCTAAAACGCCACCCTGAATGGCAGCGCCGACAGCAACCACTTCATCCGGATTAACTCCTCTGTTGGGTTCCTTGCCAAAAATCTCCTTGACCTTCTGCTGTACGCGCGGCATACGGGTCATTCCGCCGACTAGAATAACTTCATCAATGTCTTTGGCCGACATGCCTGCATCTTTGATCGCGGTCTGACAGGGACCTACTACCTTATTGATCAGCTCTTCCACAAGAGATTCCAGTTTCGCCCGGGAGAGCTTCATGTTCATGTGTTTGGGGCCGGAAGCGTCCGCTGTGATAAACGGCAGATTGATATCCGTTTCCATCGTTGTGGAAAGTTCCATCTTGGCTTTTTCCGCCGCTTCCTTCAGACGCTGGAGAGCCATTTTATCGTTTCGCAAATCGATCCCCTGATCCTTCTTGAATTCGGCAACCAGATAATCCATGACGCGAAGGTCGAAATCTTCTCCGCCGAGATGCGTATCGCCGTTGGTGGATTTGACTTCAAACACGCCGTCGCCGAGTTCCAGAATCGAAATATCGAAAGTTCCGCCTCCCAGGTCAAAAACGGCTATTTTTTCATCCTTCTTTTTATCGAGACCGTAAGCCAGTGCGGCGGCCGTCGGTTCGTTGATAATGCGCAGCACATTCAACCCGGCAATTTTGCCGGCGTCCTTGGTGGCCTGCCGCTGCGAATCGTTGAAGTAAGCAGGAACTGTGATTACCGCATCCTTTATTTTTTCACCCAGATAATCCTCAGCGGTCTGTTTCATCTTGGTGAGAATCATTGCTGATATTTCCGCCGGCGAATAATTTTTGTCCCGCACGGTGACCTGCGCGTCGCCATTGGAAGCTTCCGTTATTTTATAAGGGATTATCTTCAGATCGTACTGAACTTCTTTGGATGTGTATTTACGGCCGATCAATCTCTTGACGGCATAAACGGTATTTTCCGAATTGGTAATGGCCTGTCTTTTGGCCACCTGCCCAACCAGTCGTTCGCCGCTATCCGAAATAGCCACGATGGACGGGGTCGTGCGGTTCCCTTCCTGATTGGCGATAACGGCAGGATCTCCGCCTTCCATTATGGCTACGCACGAATTTGTCGTTCCTAAATCAATTCCAATAATTTTTGACATATTTTCCTCCTTATTCTCCTGTATCCTCTATTATTTCATATTCATCATTTTTACTATTTTCATTACTTTGATTTTCATCTTTTATTGTCTTTTTGCATACACACACCCTTGAGGGTCGTATAAGTCGACCATTTAACAAATAACCTTTTTCCATTTCACTGACGATTTTGTTATCCTCATGCTTGTCGCTATCCATTTGCATCAAGGCTTCATGAAAATTCGGATCGAAATTCTTACCGGCAGCATCAATCCGCTCCACGCCATGTTTTTTCAAACAGCACAAAAGCTGATCTTGAATCAGGGCAATGCCATCCTTAAAAGCCTTAATATCACCGGTATCATGCTCCAGAGCCCTGTCCAAACTGTCCATAAAGGGTAAAATGTCTTTGATGATATCTTCATTGCCGTATTTTATAGCATCGGCCTTATCTTTGATTGCCCTTTTTTTGTAATTATCAAAATCAGCCACAGACCTGAGATATTTATCATAATGGGTCGCGGCTTCTTTTTCTTTTTCCTTGAGTTTTTCCCTTAAATCTTCAATCGCTTGATTCTGATTTTCCGCAGCTGCTTTTTCATTATTATGCTCGCCAGATTGAGCGTGTTTTGCATTATGCTCATGATGTTCTTTTTTTGTTTTCACCATTGCCTCTGTAAATAATTATTATTTAAAATCAGGTTTTTGAAATAATCTTATATCCACCAATTCGCAAATCACGTGACCGGCTGTTATATGCGCTTCCTGAACGCGCGCCGTAGTGCTGGAAGAAACATGAATGGAAATATCAACGATTTTGGCGATATCTCCTCCATCCTTTCCGGTAAAACCAACCGTTATTAATCCCATCTTTTTGGCCATTTCCAGGCCTTTCAAAACATTCGGGGAATTGCCGCTAGTGCTAATTCCCCAGGCAATGTCTCCCGGCTGTCCGATTGCCCTTATCTGTTTGCTGAATATTTCCGAGAAATCATAATCGTTGCCGATACTGGTAATGACCGATGTATCCGTGGTCAAAGCGATAGCAGGAAGTGGAGGCCTTTCTATAATAAAACGATTGACGAATTCCGCAGCAAGATGCTGAGCATCGGCAGCTGAACCGCCGTTGCCGAAAATTAAAATCTTGTTTCCAGCCTTCAGGGCTGACGTTATCGCCTCAATAACACTCACAAGATTTCCAAGATTTTCATTAAGGAAATTATCCTTAACTCGATTGCTTTCTTTAAAAATTTTTATTATGTGATCTTCCATACTTATATTCATCAACATTTTTTTAAATGATCTACTTACAAGCGGACTTAATATATTTACGGGTCTATTCAGTGTCAAGGGCACAAGGCCGAAATTTCCTATCTTTATTAAATAGATATTAATATTACGATCGTCATCAAAACAATTTTTCGGAAAACCTTGACAAAAGCAATTTCATAAATATATTTAGATTGAAATAAGCAAAATGTTCAATAATAGCAATTGCTTATATAATGAAGGAATTTGAAACCCCGCTTACGCGGGATAATT
>DJVN01000035.1:38681-40376 GCA_002441205.1 Syntrophaceae bacterium UBA6255
AATTATTGATCTACAGAGAGAAATTAACAGGCTTTTTTCCAATGTCGGACAAAGCACGGCTTTGGATTATCCCGCTATAAATGTATGGGAAAAAGATAACAGCCTGGTTGTAACAACTGAAATACCGGGAATGGATGCGGAAAATATTAACATATCAGTTACCGGTACAACTCTGACAATTTCCGGAACAAGCCAGCCCGATCCGATTAAAGAAGGAGAAACTTATTTACGTCAGGAAAGAGAACTGGGTAATTTTCAGCGTAATGTCCAATTGCCTTTTCAGGTCGATTCTAAAGCGATTGAAGCTAAATATGAAAAGGGAATTCTGAAAATGACGTTGCCCAGGCAAAAAGAAGATTTACCCAGGAAAATTAAAATCAATTTATAAGGAGGTCATTGATTTATGTCCGATAAAGACCTGCAAAAAACTGAAAATACCGCTGTTACTGAAAAAATTCGTAACGTAAAAATTTTTATACCGCGTGTGGATATTTATGAAACCAGAGATGCTCTTTTTCTGATTGCTGAAATGCCGGGCATTGACGAGAAAGCTGTTGATGTAGAACTCGAAAAAAATGTTCTGACAATTTCCGGACGCGTGGAAGACGGCAAAGTGAAAGACTATAACCTGGTATTCTCAGAATATGAAGTCGGTGATTATGAGAGAACGTTTACTTTATCCGATGAAATAGACCGGGATAAAATTAAAGCGACCGTTAAACAGGGCGTTCTAAGATTGGAACTACCGAAAGCGGAGAAGGTCAAACCGAAGAAAATTACTATTAACGCGGCATAAAAAATAAGAGGTGATAATTATCCCGCCGCCTTTGGCGGCGGGATAATTCGCCTGACCAATTTCAATGCACTACGTTTTTGAAATAGGAGGCTCATTATGAAAGTTAAAAATTTATTGCCGGATGTAGTCCGGAAAATCAGAACAGACAATGATCATCCCTTCTATTCTTTGCAAAGAGAGATGAACAGTTTGTTCGATAATTTCTTCCGGGGTTTTGAGATGGCACCACGTGGCCTTGCCGCCGGTGACATGGGAATTTTTTCTCCCTCCATTGATGTGAAGGAAAACGAAAAAGAATTCATTGTCAAAGCGGAGTTGCCCGGAGTAGAAGAGAAGGATATCGATGTGACTGTGACAAGTGATTCGGTGACAATCAAGGGCGAAAAGAAGGAAGAAAAGGAAGATAAAGACAAAAATTATTATTACATGGAAAGATCCTACGGTTCATTCTGCAGGGTTATTCCTCTGGAAGCGGAAATTGAGTCTGGAAAAGCGGCGGCACATTTTAAAAACGGCATTCTGGACATCAAGATTCCCAAGAATCAGAGTGCCAAAGCAAAAGGGACCAAGGTTTCCATAAAAACGTCTTAACACATAAACCCGCCCCTCTGGAAAGAGGGGCGGGTTATTCTCCTTACAAATTTCAATGCGTCTATCGTGACCCCATGGTGCCCCTGCAGTGACCTTCGGGTCATTCAGGGTATTCAGGTTATACGCTTTTGAAATTTGGGACTCACTACGATTTACAATATATTATCCCATATGGCTTCGCATGTGGGATAATTCGACTAACCAATCTGACCATGCCTATAGTGACCTTTAGGTTATTCGCTTGTCATATTGGAGTCTCATTAAAATTTGAGTTTCACAATAAATATTGAATTTATTATAAACTTTTT
>DJVN01000035.1:40406-44772 GCA_002441205.1 Syntrophaceae bacterium UBA6255
GGCTTTACAAAAATTTAGTTATATAAAAGGGAAAAGGGTCCATAAGTGTAATAAATGCTTATGGAGAATTGAACCGATGGTCGGGCCGCCATCTGATTATTGTAATCAGGTGGCGGTTTTTTATTATGGATATTTTGCATGGAATGGACGATACGTATAAACAAATCCTTATTCTTACAGTTCTTATCATAAGTCTACTTTATGTATGGCCAATTCCAAACAACCATAAAGTGGATAAATTTTATGACGGAAAAAGACAAGACATAATGTTTGAAATCTTCTCTTAAGCATCGATGAATGTGATGTCAAAAATGTATAAAATTCCAAAAAGCCATTGGAAAAACGGCTTTAGTTATCAATATGGAGCAACAGGAAAGAAGGCTTACTGGTCGTATTCTTTTAAACTGGGCAGGTTTGGAATCATCATCTGCAGACCGTCAAGAATTGTACCTTTCATTAATATTTATGAACTTATTTAAAACAATATTATCCGTAAAGGTAGAAGTGCTAAAGTTATTTTTTATAATAACGAAATGTTACGCTTGCCGAAGCCATGAGCAACCCCGTCGCCAGCAGCGGGTTATCCAAAGGAACTGCGCCCCAATGGCCGGGTTGACCCACTTTTATCCCGCTCGGCTTCGCCTCGGGGATAATTCGACCATCAAATTTCAGTGCACTCCGTTTGTGAAATTTGGGTCTCATTAAAGAGATAGGGAACAGACACAAAAAGGGGATGTCATAACAGGATTATGACCTACAAAACAAAATTGAATTCAAACACCCGGCAAATAATTCCCTGCTCGAATCAGGCGCGCATTCAGAAATTGTTCTCGGCAGCATGAATATATTATTCGTTTTATTGAGTAACATATTTGATTTTTTAGTAAATACTTGAAAGGATGTTTTTAGGCAATCAAGAATAAACGTTTAAAATAATCAATCAAAAGGAGGGAAAATTATGAATACGGAAATGACGACAATGTGGAATGCATTGCAGGCGGGCTTGGGCAACCATATTCCCGCACTGATGGGCGCGCTGGCCATATTGCTAATAGGTTGGCTTATCGCTTTACTCGTACGCGCCGCTGTTCGCAAGGGATTGGGATTGTTAAATCTCAACACGCGCTTCACCCAATTCACCGGTCAAGTTGTGGATATTGAAAAAGCGGTTGGCGTGGGCTTGTTCTGGTTTGTGATACTCCTTACGCTGACAGCGGTGTTCAACTCACTTGATTTGGGATTGGTTTCCGCTCCATTTGCTGCGCTGCTTACAAAGTTGCTTGAATACCTCCCGCAGTTATTGGCAGGCCTGATACTGGCCGCGATAGCGTGGCTGCTAGCCAGCATAGTGCGTAAAATAGTCATCAACGCTCTTTCCAAAACGACGCTTGACGAAAAATTATCCGAACATGCGGGAATAGCCCCGATCAGTGACGGTTTGAGCCAAACACTTTTCTGGCTTATCATTCTGTTGTTTGTGCCTGCCGTCCTAAGCGCATTGCAAATGGATGGATTAATGGATCCTTTTCGCGAAATGGTCACCAAGTTTCTCGACATCGTGCCCAACATCGTAGCGGCTGTTGTTATCGGTGGCGTAGGCTGGATTTTAGCCACAGTTCTGCGTAACCTTACCGCAAACCTTTTGCGTACGGCCGGAAGTGACAAAATTGGCCAGCAGATTGGATTAAATGAATCGGTGAAGTTGTCCAATTCAGTCGGTTTGATTGTGTTCGTGGTTGTATTTCTTCCAGCGCTTATTGCCGCACTGGACGCCCTGAAGATAGAGGTTATCTCCAAGCCAGCCACAAACATGTTGAATATGTTTTTTGAAGCTGTGCCACATATCATTGCGGCTGTCCTTATCTTGGTTGTAACTTGGCTGGTCGCTTCCTTCGCTTCACGTCTATTAGCCAGCCTGCTCAATACCTTGGGCTTCGACAATCTACCCCAACATGCCGGACTTGCTCACGCGTTTAACAAAACTCCCGCTTCGGTTTTTGTTGGATACGTGGTCCTCTTCTTTGCCATGCTGTTCGCTACCGTTGAATCCGCAAATCAACTCGGATTCACGCATATCAGTGATACGGTCGATACCTTTATCCGTTTCGGCGGTGATGTTCTTTTAGGGTCGATAATTCTTGTTGTCGGGTTCTGGCTGGCGAACCTTGCCTATAACGCAATGGATAAAGCCAGCGGCGCCAACACAAAAGGATTGGCGCGAATTGGTCGTTTTGCAATCTTGGGATTGGTATTGGCTCTTGGCTTGCGCGCTATGGGCATTGCAGATGATATCGTCAACCTCGCTTTCGGCCTTACGTTGGGATCAGTTGCGGTGGCGGTCGCGCTGTCATTTGGTTTGGGTGGTCGCGAGGCAGCGGGTAAGCTTGCTGAACAGTGGTTAGAAAAATTCCGGTCAAACGATCGTCAAACCTGACATGAAAGTAAAAAGGACGCATAAAAAATTTGCAGGAGTGTGCCTGATCTATTTGTATTACCGACCATATTTCGTTTTCATCACCAGAGGTTTGATAGTCGTATAAAAGAATAATTATGTTTAAACAGAAAGGAGCGAACAATGAATAAAAAAGAAATGAAAGATATGGTGAAAGAAATGATAGATGCGCATAAGATATCCTTTGATAACTTTTTCTCAACAATGATAATGTATCAGAATCAAACTGAAAAGATTTTGAATACTTTTATGGATAATACACCTGGAATTAGCGATCATGGGAAAAAAGTCCTGGCCCAGTGGAACGAAGCATACAAGAAGGGAATTGACGATTTTAAGAAAGCCATTGATGATGGATATACCCGGGTCGAAACGTTGTTTGATTTAGACGCGATGTTCATTTTTCCGGAACAGACCGAAAAAATGCTCAATACTTTTACAAGCAAGAATCATTTGATGCCACAAAATTACCTGAAGGACGTCATGAAAGAATGGGTGAACCTGTATAATAAAAACATGAAAACCGCGGAGGATTTTTTATCTGTGTCCAGCAAGCAGCATGCAAGTACAAAGCCCAAAAAGTAACTTTTATATTTTCAACATAACGGGAAAAATCTGTTTGTAGAAAGGCGGGACCGAAAATGGTCCTGCCTTTTTTATGGATTCTTTTAAATGGAAATTCTCCTAACTGTGACATCTTGGGAATACTGAGGTTCAGCAGTCTTACCATTGTCAAGACACATCGTGATTGACCAGGATCTGACGAGTTGATGATAGATCAAGAGATTTAATTGTAACCTTCATCGTAAGCAATCATATCCAGATGCAAAGTCGCGATGTCTTCAACATCCAGATTGGGTTCCTCGCTTGATTTAGGCAATTCCACTGTTTTGATATAACGCCAGCATTTATTGCATACATCGACCCGATAACGTTCATCGCCTTCCACTTCAAAATACGCCAGAGAATGCTGCTCATCGTTGCCACAGAAAGGACATTTTATGCGGTTAAAGTACCATTTAAAACCGCATTGATGACAAAACAAATATCGTTTTCCGTCTTCCTCTTGTCTTATCTCACCAATCTTCGGTTCCTTGCCACAAATGGGGCAATATCCTTCCGACCAATCGGATTGCTCCACGATATCCCCATATTTTTTGGCAATGACTTCCAGCTCCGGCCTTAAACTTTCTTCCAGAAAAAGCTCAACCAGGTCAATATTATCTTCAGCTTCATTTTCCGTGGAAGATTCCGGAGAATCAGCCTTTTCAATTTTATGCTCGAATGACGCGCGAACACCTTTTTCCCAGTCAAACTGACGATCGTTAATGATATCCAAAATATTTTGCGTCACTTCCGGTATCCTTTTCCCCGCAATAGAGACAAGGGAATAAAAATATTCTTTAGGCCTTTTTAAATTAAATTCTTTTCCTGTTAAGTCGATCAGAGGAAGACCTCCCTGCATTTTTTGAGAGATTAAATTCTCATCCACATCGAAAATAGAATCCGTCATATTTTTAAAATATTCTTCCCGCAAAATTAAAATGTCAGCCATGATATCCAGAAGCTCTGTATAATGAGGACTGGCTGATTTATAATCCTCAATCGTTTTTAAAGATTTTCGCAATGTAGCGACCATTTTTTAAACACCTCATGAAAATATTTAGATTTATTATCCTGAAAAACTCTCAATAATCCGATGTTCATTAGAATAAAACTATCAGACCTATATCCACTTTCCCATGCATGTTCAAGTAATTTTTTCAGACAAAAAAATATCTTTTTTAGGTATTAAGCCGATACTTACAAGGACTTGATATTCCTGGAGATATTATTGTATTCTCTCCGGCAATAGAACTATTTCATCTTTGATTTTACTTTGATTCTTTTACCCGCAATCATGAAATCTTCTTT
>DJVN01000035.1:44934-46815 GCA_002441205.1 Syntrophaceae bacterium UBA6255
TTTGCGCCATCTTTGCCGTGGGAATATTTATCACACACTCTTTGGTTGCTTTAAGAAGTCCGAAGGAATAATTCTGATCGCCGATGATTAGCCCCACCAGCGGCGGCTCAAACTCCATCATCGTATGCCACGACATCGGCATGGCGTTTTGTTTTCCCTTGCGGGCCGTCGTGAGTATAATCACCGGCCCCGACTCGAGCAGCGCATAAACGTTGGAAAGCGGTAATAATTTCTTGGCCATTTTAATACCACCTCATGAATAATATATCTTTATCTATTGTACATATTATTAAAATAGAATCGTCACCATTTTTTCTTTTTAATCCGTAATTTTTCCTATGGCCACAAGTCCCATTTCCAGAGGATATTGGCAAGAGGGTCACCAGGGGCTTTGAGACCATGAACGGTGCCAAGAAAAAGATTTTCTCCATCACTGCTTAAACGAACAATTCCTTGTATAGAGCGCTCGTATAGTTGAGTTTTACCGGAATTGAATTGAGCTTGTTCTTTTTTTGATAAACGCGTGAAGCAGGCCGTCAACTCTGTGGAAAAAACCGCCGGTTTTTCGCATCGTGAATAACGGGTAATCGTCCCCATAAGGACGGCGCGCGGATGCCCATGAATGTCGTTGCGATCATCGCCTGAAGAAATTACGGCGGCATCCGGTTTAACAGATTGGAGGAACGGTACGGAGAAATCCTGACTCCCGTGATGCGCGGCTTTGTATACATGAGCTTCAAGGGCACTGGTTTTTTCCGGTGTGTTAGGATAAATTTCGCGAATATGTTCCATTGAGGCTGCGTTCAGGTCTCCAGTCAATAATATTTTCTGATTGCCATATTTCAAACACAAGACAACAGAATTACCGTTAACTGTTTTTCCTGCATCCCCATACCAGGAATAAGAAGGTTTCCCTTCTTGAATAACGGCTCGAGGCCAAAGCACTTCAATAATCAATGGTTTTGTGGAATCGTCATATGGAGACAGAAAGCGATCCGCCGCATCAAGACGCTTGCATACAAAACCATCTTGAGGGACATCTACACGCCTGCCATGATCTTTCATCTTCTTGATGACAACAGGAAGATTTTTCTCCGCTTTGGCCACTGCGCTCAGAAGATTTTTCATGAGAGGAGTAAGCGATGGAACATCTTTGGCATCCGGCCGGTCAACAAGGCCGTAAACACGAATATCGTTGTGGACGCCGGGGTCTTGCTTTTTATCCGTTCGCCGGAAGAGACCATTGTGGTAAAAACGCTTCACGGCAATCTTGGGATCAGCCAGGATTTTAAGAAGTCCCTTGGTGTGATCGGCATCGCTGTGCGTAGCAATAACAGCCTCAAAATCAATGTAATTGTCCGGCTTGTCCAGCCGGTATTTATTCCGGATGAATTCATGAGCGTCATCAGACTCCCCGGCATCGATAAGGATACGCCGGTCATCCGGAGTCTGAATAAGAATTCCATCGCCCTGACTAACATCTATAAAGAATATTTCAAGACAGCGATTTCTTGTTAAATCGGCAAAATCGACATACCCCTCTCCCCCGCGGAATCGGACATGCATCCGCCCTGTGGTGGATTTTTCTTTATCCAGCAATCTCATCCACTCCCCTAAAAAAACATTGGCCACCCGGTTGCTTCTACTGCGGCTCTTGAATATTTTTACCAGTGGTTTGGCCGCATAAACGTAGTCTGGAAATTTAGGATCAAAATGCTCGCCAGGTAATAATATTTCCGGCATAAGTCACCTCCTTGGTTAAATTAAGAATTAATTTTCTTTATTATGGAGTTCAACTACACCTGCACTTTTTAAAACCTCTTTAAACATGTTCGTTCCCATTTTCCTCTATATCTTTTACTCGGTGAATCCTCTTTCTTT
>DJVN01000221.1:0-881 GCA_002441205.1 Syntrophaceae bacterium UBA6255
CATACTTTTATTCCTTTGAAATAATCGGATGAATAAGTGGCACCCGATTTTATTTCGTAAGCCTGCTGTTTTCCTTTTGTAGAAAAGAGAAGGTCAACTTCATTGCCAGTGCTGTCACGCCAGAAGGTTAAATTTGGCTCTTTTCCGTTGTTCAATGAAGTTTTTGTAAATTCATTGATAACCATATTCTCAAACAGACCTCCTCGCAAAAAATGAGTTGACAGTTGATCCTCATCTTCTATTCCCAACAGAGATGCCGCTAATCCTGTATCGTAAAAATATAGTTTTGGCGATTTTATGAGTCTTTTTGAAAAATTATTATGATCCGGTTTTAGCAGATAAATTATGTAACTGGCTTCTAAAACAGATAACCAGGATTGGACAGTAGAAACAGCTATGCCTGCATCGTTGGCCAGAGAAGATAAATTTACCAACTGCCCGATACGACCTGCACAAAGCTTTATGAATCGAATGAACTTACTCAGGTCATCAATATTTTTCAGCAATCGAAGGTCTTTCTCTATATAGGTTTGAATATAGCTTGGATAAAAGTCTGTGGGATGAATCTTTTTATCATAAATTCGCGGATATCCACCCTTGAAGATTTCTTCATCAACAGTTGAAGGTAAAATCTCAGCCTTTTTTAATTCGCGATGCGAGAATGGCAACAATTTAAGGATAGCCGTTCTTCCTGCAAGTGACTGACTGATAGATTGCATCAATAAAAAATTCTGTGAACCCGCCAAATAATACATTCCTTCTCTGTTTTCAGCATCCACATGACTTTGAAGATACGAAAACATATCCGGCACACGCTGAACTTCATCAATAATAGTCTTATCCGGGTAAGTCTTCAAAAAACCACGCGGATCCTCTATAGC
>DJVN01000221.1:988-2629 GCA_002441205.1 Syntrophaceae bacterium UBA6255
TTGCAAATTTACGATTGAAAAGTAAATCTGCAAACTTTTTCGCCTATTATTATTGTCAAAAGTGCAAATTATTACATAAAGGTTTATACTCTCTTTGTTATCACTTCAGGGTATTCGGACGGCTCCGTGTTTGTAAATGTGTGGCTGGTGTAGTTTATGTCGGTATTATCTTTGGTGGGGAAATTTTTCCAGTGCCTCCGTCATGAATTGACCGAAATGGTTTCTCAGTTGTGATTCGTTTGCCACAAGGAACTCAATTCCAAGGGTGGGATTGATTGCTGTGCTCTTGTGAACCGACATGATTTCGAGCGATTGTTGCAGCCCGTCGAAGGTACCATATCTCTTTAGACGGTTGGTTTTTATGAAATGGAAAATGAACCCTTTGACTCTTTTGGGCAACCACCAGTAGTAAAGTAAGGCCGACAGGTAAAAATTTCGTGCAAACTTGTCGAGGCTCTGCCCATTGCTGTACCGTTCAAAATCGGAGGCAAGCAGATAATCATAATACATGTCGGCCATGATTCCCGAATAACGCCCGAAAGACGGCCGAAGTAGTTCCACAGTCTTCTTAAATACCGGGTGGTTATCGGTAAAATGATCGATTTGCCTGTGCAAAAGGATTCCTTTTCTGATGCCCGAAGGGTACGCTTTATATCCCCGGCCTTTGACAAAATCTCCGATGAAATTGCCAACGGCAACCTGACGGCATCTGTCCGAAAAATATATATGGGCCAGGTAATTCAAATTATTATAAAAATAAGTAAACTACTTCAACACCTCTTTCAGAAACAGCAACGTGTGGCTCCATGCTCTCTTTGCCATTACTTCATTGTATTCGGGCGATTCCGGATTTGTGAAGGTGTGGCCGGTGTGGGCATAGGTAATGATTTGCCAATCTGCGTTGCCTTCATTCAACTCTTTTACCAGATTGTCGAGATCCTCCCGGGATACGCTCTTGTCCTCTGCCGGATGCTCCACCAGTATTTTTGTATGAATGGGCTTATTGGGCCGGTTTTCATCTTTACTCAACCCGCCGTGAATGGAAACCACTCCCTGCAGGTTAAATCCTGCCCGTGCCGCTTCCAGGGCTCCGGTACCGCCAAAGCAATATCCGATCACCACAATTTTATCTGCCTTTGCGCCCTGTGCTTTCAGTTGATCCAGAGCCAGCGAAATCCTGTGTTGATAGGCCCGGTAATCATTCTTGTAGGTGCTGGAAAGTTTTGCAGCCGCTTCATTATCCGCCGGTGTGTTTCCTTCGCCATAGATGTCGGCGATAAAAGCAATATATCCCTCTTTTTCGAGGTTCAGCGCGGCAGTACGCGCTTCACTGTCCGCACCCTTCCAGGCAGGCAGGATAAGTACGCCCGGCAACTGCTTACCGGCATTGGAAGTGACCAGTCCATTTAATTTTTGGGTTCCATCCTGATAAGAAACCGTTTTCAGTGATTGTGGCTGTATAGTTTGAAAAATACCCATAAGCAGAAAAGTGATGATAAATCCTTTCATTTTCGTGATTTTTAAACTGTTTCAACCATAAACAACGCACAGCGTATTTTTGTTGGGTTGTTGACAACATGCATCACACGTACAAATTAATCATCACAAAGCGATTCGTAAAGAAATACTTTAAAAAATTAC
>DJVN01000221.1:2715-2921 GCA_002441205.1 Syntrophaceae bacterium UBA6255
TCGGTGAATCCGGCAATGCCGCATCCAACGCGTGTTACATAGAAGAAATACTCGGGATGTGCTCCTGCAAATTCAATGAATTGATTTACATAGGGTGCAATGGTCTCCACGCCTCCCTGCATGGTGGGAATGCCGTAGCTCTGCCCTTGCAGGCCGACTCCCTGCCCGTAGATGGCGCCAAACTTTTGCAATGCTATCCGGGCAGC
>DJVN01000142.1 GCA_002441205.1 Syntrophaceae bacterium UBA6255
TGGTAGTGCACTGAAACTTGTCGGACGTAATGTGACTCAAACTTATAGCAAATAACCTAAATACCCTAAAAGGCACTATAGGGTCACTATAGGCGCATTTAAATTTGTAAGTCGAATTATCCAATCCTGATATTACGGGATTGGAAATTATCCCGCAGCTTGCTGCGGGGATTCTACATTCTTTATATTTTAATTATCCTACCTTTTATATCTTTGTCAATTTCTAATATGCCGATGGTTTGTGAAGAGTTAAAGAACCTGTCCACCGCCGAACCGGGATTAAAAAAAAGAACGTTGTCTTTTATATGATTTGCAGGTTTATGCGTATGTCCATAAACTACGCAATCAACGTTTTTAAATTTTGCCGATATCTTTTCTTCCAGCCCCGAGGGAGATCCCCATCCATGAATTAGCAGGATTTTAAACCCATTTATCTCGAAAAGCAAATAATCTGGATATTTCTGCTTAATTGAATAGTTATCCATGTTTCCAGATACTGCTTTTACTTCTTTTTCGCCAAATATTTTCAAAACCCGCAAATCCACCATATCTCCGGCATGCAGAATCATATCCACATCCCTGAAGTGATCTTCAATACTTCGCCTCATCCCTTCATCGTAATCATCCAGATGAGTATCTGATATGACGCCGATTTTTACTTTTTTGTTTTCCATAATTTATTGGATATTTATTAGCGGTAAGGCGCAAAAAATACAAGCTTTTAATAATGAGACACAAGCTTCAGAAACAAAGTGCACTGAAGCTTGTTGGTCGTAATGAGACTCAAAATTCAGGAATAAAGTGAACTGAATTTTGTAAGTCGAATTATCCAATTCCGATAAATCGGAATTGGAAATTATCCCCTGAGCGAAGCGAATGGGGATTTTCTCTGCCACCTGCAACTAGTGGGATAATTCGCTTTGGGATTCCATACGGAATCCACAGGCTCATTAATAAGCTTTAATTTGACATTACTGTCGAGTAAAGTTAATATTTTCCTCATGAATAGCCTTGAAAATTCTCTACAGAAAATTGCTGAAAGCATACTGCATTTCGATGAAGCGTCCCTCACTGCTTTATGGGAGAAATACAAAAATAAAATAGAACAATTTTCCACTTCTCCTGATTGGGAAAAGGCGGTAATTATATTTTCGATAATAAACGCCGTACGAGCTAAAAATGCAATTTTCAACGAGATGGTAATTAAAAATAAAGCGTCAGGCAAAACGGAACAAAACAACAAACCTCAAGTAAAACCTCATTTAAAATTGGTTAAATAATGGATAATAAAATAGATTTACATAGGATTGCTGACTTAAGAAAAAGAATCGAGTATCATAATAAACGTTACTATCAGCAGGATTCTCCGGAGATATCCGATGCCGAATACGACCTCCTGATGCGCGAACTTCAGGATTTGGAAGAAAAATATCCAGAAGCCCGTTCTGAATCTTCACCTACCCAGCGCGTCGGAGCTGCTCCCCTGGCCAGGTTTGCCACATTCAATCATCCGTCACCAATGTTCAGTTTGGCCAACGCCTTCTCCAATGAAGAAATACTTGACTTTGATAATCGCATCAAACGATTGTCCGGTGCAGATAACATCTCGTATGTCGCCGAACCGAAACTGGATGGTTTGGCTGTAAATCTAATTTATGAAAACGGCGTTTTTAAGAAAGGGGCGACTCGCGGTGACGGTACTACGGGTGAAGACGTCACGCAAAATCTCAAAACTATCACTTCCCTGCCCTTGAAAATGAAAGATTTAGCCGACACCCCCATCCCCTCTTTTATTGAAATACGCGGTGAAGTGTACATTGAAAAAAAGCCTTTTCAACAATTAAATATGCGGCGCACCGAAGAAGGCGATGAACCTTTTGCCAATCCACGCAATGCCGCTGCCGGTTCTCTTCGCCAGCTTGATTCCAGGATAACCTCCCGCCGTCCTCTCAATATTTTTCTCTACGGTATCGGCAACGTCGAGGGTGTTGACTTTTCAACACAATGGGAAGCTCTGCAATTGCTTTCCAGATTGGGGTTTCCGGTAAATCAACATATCGAACAGGCCAAAGATATGAATGCCTGTATAAAATATTTTGAACGTATCGGCGCCATACGAGAAGAACTGCCTTATGAAATTGACGGTATTGTCCTGAAGGTTGACAGTCTTGATTTGCAGAAAAAACTCGGTAATGTCTCTCGGAACCCCCGCTGGGCGCTGGCCTGCAAATTCCCGGCAGCACAGGCAATGACGATAGTTAAAAAAATAGACGTTCAAGTGGGACGCATGGGCACCCTAACGCCCGTTGCCATTATGGAACCGGTCAATGTCGGTGGCGTTATGGTCAGTCGCGCCACCATGCATAATGAAGATGAGGTTCTTAAAAAAGATGTGCGTGTCGGCGATACCGTGGTTATCCAGCGCGCCGGTGACGTTATTCCTGAAGTTTTCCGAGTCATTTTTGAGAATAGAACTGGCCATGAGAAGCCTTTCCAAATGCCTGATCATTGCCCTGAATGCGGTTCGGAAATTGTCCGGTATGAGGGTGAAGTCGCGCACCGCTGCGTCAATATCTCCTGTCCGGCTCAACTTAAAGAACATATCCGGCACTTCGCATCACGCGGGGCGATGGATATTGAGGGTCTGGGAGAAAAAGTCTCCGCTCAGCTTTTTGACGCGGGATTGGTTACCGATCCTGCTGATCTATATTTTCTAACAAAAGACCAGCTTATGGCACTCGACCGTCAGGCGGAAAAATCGGCTCAGAATTTAATAGACGCGATCGCGAAATCAAAAAATCCTCTCTTGGATAAATTCATTTACGCTCTGGGCATCAGGCATGTGGGAGAACGCACGGCCAAATTGCTTGCTGAGCGCTTCGGCAGTATGGATAATCTCATTTCCGCGAAACAGGAAGATTTAACGGCCATCAATGAAATCGGCCCTGAAATCGCCGCCAGTATTGTTGAATTTTTTCATGAGCACAAGAATATCGATGTCATGAACAAATTCAGTAAAGCGGGTGTAAGTCCTCAGAAAAAAGAAATTCAGGCCAATGCGCCATTGCAGGGAAAATCTTTTGTTTTCACCGGTACGATGGAGAGCATGGGTAGAAACGAAGCCAAAACCATTGTGGAGAATCTGGGTGGAACAATCCATTCCGGTGTCACCAAGAAAACTACATATGTTGTCGCCGGAAGTGATGCCGGCTCCAAGCTGGACAAGGCCAAATCCTTTGGCATTAAAATTATCAGTGAAGATGAATTTCTAAAACTCATCGGCAAATAATACAAAGAGGATGTCATTCCCGCATGATTCTGGCGGGAATCCAGCGTTAGTCGAAGAAAGGGGACGGTATTCTTGAAACGTGTTCATGTTTATATCAGCGGCAGAGTCCAGGGCGTATTCTTCCGTGCTGAAACGCAAAGAGCGGCACATGGTTTTAACCTGACCGGCTGGGTG
>DJVN01000082.1 GCA_002441205.1 Syntrophaceae bacterium UBA6255
ATACCGCCTTCATTCAATCAATCTATTGTTCTGAGGGTTTCCGGCGGGGCAAGTATTCTCAAGGAACTTTCCAATGAGGACATCGCCGTGGACATCGAAGAGTCCATCCGCCTGAATGTCTGCGCCATGGCTGTGCAGGTTTTCATCGGCGGTGAATTTGAAAGGCAGTCCATCATCAACATGACCAAGATGGTTGACATCGGCAACCGTTACGGCATTCCAACGCTTGCGGTAACCGCCGTTGGCAAGGACATGGCGCGTGACGCGAAGTATTTCCGGCTGGCCTGCCGGATATGCGCGGAACTTGGCGCTCACTACATCAAAACCTACTACATAGAAAAAGATTTTGAAACCGTAACGTCTTCCTGCCCCGTGCCGATCGTTATGGCGGGAGGCAAGAAGATCCCGGAACTCGACGCCCTCAGCATGGCCTACAACGCCGTCCAGAAAGGAGCCGCCGGCGTCGATATGGGGCGAAATATTTTTCAGTCCGACGCGCCGATTGCCATGATTCAGGCGGTACGCGCCGTCGTTCATGACAACGAAACGCCGAAAAAGGCTTTCGAACTCTACAAGAGTCTGAAAAAATCAAAATGTTGAAATATGTCCCACATGACTACGCATGTGGGATAATTCGACTTACAAATATCACGGCACTTTGCTTGTGATATTTGGGTCTCATTAAAGTTTGGGTCTCATTATGAAAGTCGCCTACTGGTATAATAACAAAGACATCCGTATCCAAGAAATTCCCACTCCCAAACCCAAAAGCAGGGAGATGCTGGTCAAGGTCATATCCTGCGGCATTTGCGGAAGCGACATTGTCGAATGGTACCGGCTGCCGCGCGCGCCGCTGGTGCAGGGTCATGAAATAGGCGCTCAGGTCGTCAAAGTCGGCAAATCAGTCAAAAAATATAAATCCGGCGACCGGGTATTCATCGCGCCGAAAGTGCCCTGCATGAAATGTTATTACTGCCAAAACGGGCACTACCCGCAGTGCCCGGAAGTCAAGGTAAGGCTTCCCGGCGGTTTTGCCGAATATATTCTTGTTCCGGAGATGCTGATTGAAAACGGAACCTATCTGCTTTCTGATAACATTACCTATGACCAAAGCACCTTCATCGAACCGCTGGCCTGCGTCGTCCGGGCTCAAAGACTGGCCGGCGTGAAAAAGGGACAGACTGTCCTGGTCATCGGCTGCGGCATGTCCGGCCTGCTCAACATCAAACTGGCCTGGACCAGGGGATGCAAAATCATTGCCGCCGATATCAACAAAACAAAACTGGAAATTGCCAAACAGATGGGGGCCGATATCACCCTCGACGCGGCGGATGATATTGCAAAGCGCCTGGCCGAGGAAAACGGCAGAAAAGCAGACATCGTCTTGCTATGCGCCTCCGCCGACGCTGCGGTGGAGCAGGCCTGGAAGTGTGTGGATAAGGGCGGCGTGGTTGTGCTCTTTGCCGTTCCCGCACCGGATAAGAAAGTTGTCGTTCCGGTTAACGATTTCTGGATGAAAGAAATTACCATTCTCACGTCTTACTATTGCGGCCCGCCCGACATTATTGAAGCCATGAAGTTCATCGAATGGCGCAGCGTCACTGTGGATGATTTGATTACGCATCGGCTTCCCTTGATCGACATCGCCAAAGGCTTTCAGCTGGTCGCCGATGGCAGGGAATCCATCAAAGTAATCATTAAGCCCAACGATTGATGGATTGATTAAAAACAAGCATCCCTTTCCGGCCACGGATAAACAGGTTGGCGGCCTGTAAAACCGGATCCGTCAGGCACGACTTCGACGTCTCTACCGTCAATGTGTTTAGTTTGGGTCAGCTGTCGATCCTTTGCATACCCCTTATTTCAGTTCCTTTACTTTATCCAAAAGATTTTCGTATTCTTCAATCAACGGATTATACCAGGTTTCCTTCAGCATTTTCAGAACTTGATTTTCAAACCAGATTTTTTGATCCTTGCCGCGATTAAATCTTTCCCAGAGAGCAGGCCCCTGCTTTTCATAGGCCACCAAGAGACTTTTCAAATTATCAATTTTATCGGCCACCGCGACTGCCTTGGCCGCTACGGAACCCTTACGCACGGATTCCACATACTTTTTCTTTTTTTCTTCCCACGGCAACGATTTATCATTGCTGACCGTTTTGACAATTTCCAGCACATCGTCACCCAATTCTTTTCTAAGTTTCTCTTCGGAATACTCCGTATCTTCCAGAACATCGTGCGCCATGGCCGCCGCAATCACCTTATCCGGAAAGTCATGTTTGACCAGCTTCAGCGCGACCATCAACGGATGAAGAATATAAGGCAGACCATCCCCCTTGCGCTTCTGATTCCAATGCGCCTCAACCGCCACCCTCACCGCTTTTTCAATAATATTTTCCACTTCTTCATTCATCATTCAAAGTAACCTCAGCGCCCGGAGCAAGCCTGGCGTATTGCGGCACGCGCTCAATGCCCTTTCTAACAACACCCCTGCAACACGCAAATAACTTACCATAATTTTCGCAATAAGTCTTGTTGTCAAAACAAGAAATATCTGATGGCGCGGTTGACTTTTTTCATTATACGCAATGACGACACCGACAATTGTTTTTGAGCTGGGAACTGAAAAACTGGAGGCAAAACTCGAAAAACGGTTAAAGCTCGGCGGATTTCGGTCCACAAATCCACACGAACCCTTTTTCGCCTTCATACACTGACATCAAGCATGAACTATTTTTTCTCGATTTTCAGGAAATAATTGATGCCTAAAGGCTCCTGGAGAACTTCCATGCTTTTGATCTGTCGGGTTGGAATGCCGCGGGCGAAGTCAAACATCTCTTCTTTTGTCCGGTAGATTAATTTCCAATCACAAACGTAATCCAACATGAAGCGCAGGTCGGTCGGGGTATCGGAGGAAAAATTTCCGACAACCAGAGCGCCGCCCGGCTGAAGCAGTTCAAAGGCGTGTCTGGTCAGGGCGATGGTTCCCTTGGTGGGATCATCCGGAAACGTTTTGATGTAATCATAGAGGCCGGCGGAATAGATGAGGTTGTAGTCTTGTCGTTTCAATTTCAGCGTGCGGTATTTCACGGGCAGAAGCGCTTTGCGGATGCCCTTGAAATCTTTTCTCGGATTGCAGTAATCAAGAAATGGTTTCCGGGGAATCGCGACAGTATAGCGCCCCTTAATCAGGTGGAACGCATTGCCCAGAACATAAGATAATCGGGGATCGACGCATTGCCGGGAGACGCTCCGGATGGTCTTAATGTCATGGTCGAAAGCGTGAAAATGCAAGGTGTTATTACTGTGCTCTTCACCGAGCACGTCCCGTATTTCCAGGGCGGGACCGGCGGCGATGCTCAAAATTCGCCCGCCCCCTTTTTGCTTTGTCTGCTGAATATGCCCCCTGAGGAATTCCCGGCGGTTGCGAAGCGCCTTGCCGGTCAGACAATCTGTCGCCTGTTTATGGGCAAACATGCCAAAGGGCGTATTGCCTTCGAATAAATTCCCATAGATTATTCGCATGACTTCGGCATCGCCCGCATAACCTTCCGGCTTATCGATAATCCGGCGATAGAAGGGCGCTTCCTCATAAAGAGCACGCCGGAACATGGACTGGCGGACAAACGCCTCATGTTTTAGCCGCTCCTCATGCGAGAGTTCTTTATCGATTGCCCACAACTGCTCCATGATGGGACATCGCCAGGATGCCATTTTTGCGATTTCATTGGTCAGGATGGTTTCAAGCTCATGCCCTTTTTCCGGGCGACTATTTAATGCCTCGCGCGTCTCCAAATAGCCTTTTTCAAGCTCTTCAAACAGATTGTGGAACTGTGGTTTAATATTCATGGATTATTCTTGCATTTCACAACATTTTTTTGGATTGGCAAAACACTATCAAATCTTTACAAACATGACAATCATAATTTTTATGAAGCGGCGTAATTTATTATAAAGAATGGTTTATAAACCAGCCCCCATAAACGAGAATTGAGACTTTCAGTACAGCATGCAAAGTGCAAAACAATTATTTATCCATCATTAAATAGAGTTTTACCTTTCATCATCGGCTAAAAAAAGCACATCAAATTAAGTGATGTATCCCCCGGATTCCCGTCAATACGATGCCTGTAGCTCGCTCCCCGAGCACGCCGCTTCTTCAATTTGATTCTGCTGAGCACAATTCACAAGCGCACCGTAATGTTTCAATCCACGCGCCCACGCGGGGCGCGACCCGGCAGCGGTTGAGGAGCAATAAAGCGTGAAGAGTGTTTCAATCCACGCGCCCACGCGGGGCGCGACTTCATTTATTGCCGAAGAACTGGCGGAGATTCACAAGTTTCAATCCACGCGCCCACGCGGGGCGCGACACTATAAACTAATAATTGCAATAATAGATAAAGTGTTGTTTCAATCCACGCGCCCACGCGGGGCGCGACCAAGTTGGAAGGGTGGCATTACTAGCGAAAATATGTTTCAATCCACGCGCCC
>DJVN01000033.1 GCA_002441205.1 Syntrophaceae bacterium UBA6255
GCGGCAACGTTGCCGCGCTGGAGAATCAAAATGATGTTTGAATATAATGATCGCGAACAATAGGAACACAGGAGGATGCCATGTTTTATATCACAAGGTTTAAAGACATTGAGAAGCGCGAATATGAATGCAAGGTTGTGACGCCGCTTTTCCTCGGCGGAGCAGATCCCCAAAAAGCGGAGCTTCGCGTGCCGCCCATCAAAGCGGCCATGCGGTTTTGGTGGCGGGCGCTGTATGATGAAGACAATATCAATCAGATGCTGAAGAATGAATCTGAAATATTCGGTTCCACCGATCAGAAATCAAGCATCAAAATCACAATAGAAAAAAATGGTAATAAACCGGTTTTAAAGGATTTGCCTTCGGGTACAAAAATAATAGTAACCTCAAAACAGAAATCATTTCCCATATCCATCATTGAATATCTTGCTTTCGGCTTATTTGACCCAAAGCAACGGCAAGGAAAATATTTGCGACAACATCTAGAACCTGGGGCGCATTTCAAAATAGGAGTTACATGCTCAAAAAATATCGTTGATGAAATAAATAACGTTTTCAATACGATGATTTGCTTTGGTGGTTTTGGTTCTCGTTCACGTAATGGATTTGGTTCAATTCGTAGTAGTGGATTATTGATTCGACCGCTAAATAATACTGGTAACCTGAAATCGTTTCCCGCATTTTCAAAAGAAGTTAAGTTGTTTAATAAATTTAGTAAATGTAACCGCTGGGACGAAGCACTATCTGAAATTGGTCTTGCTTATCGTAACGCACGTTTAGCGTTGGAAGATAGGCACAAGTTTATAAAGCGCGGACTTATCGCCATGCCAATAGAATCAAAATTTGAAAAAGCCATTCCTAGAGAAATTCGTGAAGGCCGTCACGCAAAACCCTACTTTCTCCACGTTAACAAAACAACTGATGGTAAATACCAAGGGCAGATTCTTTTCCTACCCTACCTTTATAAAGCGACTCCGGGTGATCGCTCTAATCAGGTGCCTGAATACATGGCTGCTTGCGGAAAAATGAATGAAGAGATTGAAAAAGCAATGGGAGGTGCAAAATGAGCTGGAAGAAACCGGACACTTCCTACTGGAATAACAAGTTTGCCGCATGGTGGCATGATCCGATAGACAAAGTATTTGATATTCAGAAACACGAAGCGCACGCGGCGGCGTATTTACAGATATTTGGCCTGGATAGGCCCAATGATGAATTCTGGAAAATGGCGGATGCCATTGCCGCCGGGTTTGAACGCGGTCAAGTGCCTTCCTATAGCCCGGATCATAATAAAAATGGAGCGGTGGATTTCGTCAGCTTGCCTGTTATCACACACCCAACATCCGGAAAAGACAATCTATTGAAAATCACAAGTGACGGCGGTTTAAATCCGGACGCTATCCATGCCGCCACGTCTGACTTTCTAAAGAAGCTGATCGGCATGGAAGCAGGCCACAATGATTTTGCCGGTCAATTCAGGGAAGACGAAGGCCGATTCGCCATGTCCCGACTCCTTTACACCCAACTGGTCTTACGTTTTATGCTCTCAGAAAGAAATGTGGGCGGATTGGGTGCGCTATGGCACCGGATGCCCGCAGATTCACGTTTTCCTGACCATTCCATCTGGCAACACAATGCACTTTGTTCTGCACTGTATTCCTGTATTGAAATGGCAGGCAAACCTGAAAATGTCGGTCTGATGGTATTTTCCATTACACCTGTTCAGGGATTCATCGCCCGCGCACGGAAGATGCGCGATTTTTGGACAGGTTCCGTTCTTTTGTCTTGGATGGCCTTTGAAGGGCTTCGCTGGGTTATTGAAAATCTTGGCGCTGATCACATACTTTATCCTTCGCTAATCGACCAGCCGTTGATCAATGCCTATCTGGAAAAGGAGTGGAATGTTTCCGGACAATTTAAACCTGCAATGTGGGCAAGTCAGCCAAGCGAAATAGCCAGTTTACCCAATAAATTCCTATTTTTGATCCCGTTTGAAAAAGCTGAAGAAATTGCAGGGGAAATCAAATCAGCCATTACAGAGCAATGGAAAAATATTGCACAGACGACGTTCTCTTATTTGACTGATCAGAAAGACTTGAAAGGCGAAGAAAAAAATAACCTTGGCAAAATGTTTGAGAGGCAGACATCCCATTTCTGGGATTATCAGTGGGCGGCAGCGCGTCTGGCTGATCAGACCAATAAGGAAGAATTAACCAAATTGCTGGATGAAAACGCATTTTCACAGCAGTTCTCGTATCTCGACGCAATTCGCCCGATTTTAGAAAAAAAAGGCTATCCCGTTAAAAATACAAGCCGTGGAATTCTGTATTCGACAAGTCATAATCTGGTTCAAGCGGCGCTTGCCGCCGAAAAATTAAGGAAATCGGTTAAACGCAGAGAAGAGTCAGGCGAAAAATGTCAGATGTGCGGTGAATTTGAAGTTCTTTATGGCAGTGACTGGAATGGTGAAAAGGCGTCGGATTATAAGGAGCATATAAAAGCCTTCTGGAATAAATTTACCAAGGACGATGACTTCAATGAAAATGAACGCCTCTGCGCCATGTGTTTCATTAAGCGGTATGCCCCCAGAGTATTGAAAAAAGAACCTGCGCATATCTTGAACAGTATATTTGGAGACGCGGATTCGTTTCCCTCCACAACCGAAATGGCTCTGCGGCCTTATTTCTCGCGGCATAAAATAAAGGATGCAAAGAAAAGAAAGGCAATCGCTCAAAACCTGCACGAAGATGGGGAAAAAGCACAAGGTGAAAAAATCAAGGAGATGGAAAAGTACTACGCCATTCTCATGATGGATGGGGACAATATGGGAAAACTGATCAATGGCGAGGCTATTGCATCAGGTTGGCATGGGATTATGCACCCCCAGATCGTCGATCGGTTGAGGCAAAAAACTTTCGATCCTTTATACCGTCAACAGTGGGAAAAGATTTACACGAATGATGAATTGAACAAGCGCCTGGTAACGCCGGCTATTCACGCGGCTATCTCGGAAGCGCTGGGGGATTTCGCCATTTATGGCGTCGAACCCATTATTGCCAAATACGATGGCCGTTTGATTTATGCGGGGGGCGACGATGTCTGCGCTTTTCTACCGGCACAAAACGCGTTATCCGCCGCGCGGGAAATTGAAGAATATTATACATCCGCATTTCGGTTTATCAATCCGGACCGGGTTTCTGAAGCTCTCAAGAACGAATGGAGGATGCGGCCCGGAAAACTCTCCGTTAATCTGGGCACTGGTGAAAATATTTCGATATCTGCTGCCATTCTGATTTGTCACCATAAAGAAGGTCTTACACAGATGATTGCCCATGCCCAAACCCTTTTAAAGAAAGAGGCGAAAGAAAAGGCCAACCGCAATGCCTGCGCTCTCGAATTGCGTAAAAGGCATGGTGGCTCGCGCATCTTTACAAGAAAGTGGGCAGATAAGGGATGGCCTGCCTTTGACAACGCAATGAGGATGACAGGCGACAGCGACAGAGAACTTTCCCATTCGCTATTATACAGACTGGAGAAGCTGCGTCCCGGAATTGAAGCAATTATGAAGAGCGATACAAATGCCGAGGAAAATCTGATCACGTTTATCACCAGGCAGATTGAACGGTCGGGAATAAAATCAAAAGTACCAGAAAAAGAGATTGCCGAATGGATATGTCAAATCGTTTGGGATCGGGGAAACAACGAAGATCCATTCAGTCCGGAAGGTTTATTGATAGCCGGATTTCTCAGGGGGGAGGTTAAAAATGATGAATTGGTATAACTTTACGCCACAGGACACATTATTTTTTCGCGGGGCGGAACC
>DJVN01000017.1 GCA_002441205.1 Syntrophaceae bacterium UBA6255
GTTTTTCAAGCAATATGGGTTCTATCGACATAGGCAGAAGACTCTCAAAAATGTGTCCTTTTGTCAAGGACTGATTTTTGCTATTCCGTTCTTTAAGAAAAGACTGTTATCGGCGGACTCAGTTTTGCGGCCAGCCCCGGATTTTCCAGCAGGTCTTTCGCATATTGAAGCCGCGCCATGTCATCCGGGGTCATTTCCATAATATTACGAACGTAAATTGCCGCTGTCTTCTATTGTTTTTTTCCAGTGATACCGTGCCATTCGGCTCTGCCGGCGTCTTCCGATTTGGACTGTGCCTTGATCCGGAGGGCGCTGCCTTCTTCCCTGATACAGATTTCAACGCTGTCTTTGGGATAAAGTTCTGTTTTGCCTTTGACGATGGATGCGGCGGCAAGAGAAGCTGTTTTGCCGACCTTCCAGCCCATATCCATTGCTTTCAGCCGGATCGTCTGAGCGTCTTCATTTAATTTTTTGGATGAATTGAAGCATTCGTCGGCTGAAACTGCTGAGGCGGCCAGAAGGATGAGGGCAAAGCCAATTTTTAAAATCAGGAATATTTTTCGCTTCATGATGATTCCGTTAACACCGACGACCTTTATGTTCGCTTGATCATATCAAGAGGCGGTTTTCCTTGTAAATGACTTTGCCTTTTCTGATGATGTCGCTGACAAATTCCGTTTTGTCGTCGCTGAAATAGGCGTCCCGGCTGAAGGGCAACGGTTCGATATCCGTATCGATCTGCCGGCGAAGGCGGAAAAGCGCCTTCATTTCTTCATAGGGGTCCTTGCCGAAGTCGTCTGAAAAAACAGCAACGTCGATGTCGCTATCATCGTTTGCCCGGCCTTCCGCATAAGATCCGTAAAGGACAACAGCGTAAATGTCGTATGTTTTCCTGATCAGGGCAACAAATTCCTTCAGTTCTTTTTCTACAAAATCCGGGCTTTTAGTCATTGGAGCAGATCCTCCGTTTTATCAATAATGTGCGCTGCTTTTTCTTTGTTGATCAGATTATAAATTGCCTCCCGGTAAGCCGGGTAACGGGCCTGAATATTGAGGGGCGTCAATTCATCTATGAAATCGTTATGCTCTTCAGACATGCTCTGCTTCAAGCCTGCTCGTTCAACTAATTTGTCCAGTTTATGAATATAAGGCGGCATGGTTGAAGTGTGTTTTACGTACATGGATTTCAGCATCTTCTCAACAGCCTGATGGCACATGAAGCCAACATAAAGATAATGGCCTTTGTCAAAAAGTGTTTTGGCAACCTGCAAATCATATTCAGCAATGTCTATCCAGTATTGGATTGTCTTTTCACTCATGACTCACGTCCTGTATATCGTGCGTGGACGCCTTTTCTGTAATACAGTTTTGCCGAAATAATTCGGATAAGCGCTATATTTCAAAGTCCAATGGCGGCCTAATGCTTTGATTCAAAGTCCATCAAGTTCAGTCCAGACTGGCGCAGGATGGAGTTGAAGGTGCCAACGGGCATAATCTTTCTTGGGTGTGGCACGATAACGACACGACTTTGCCTGCGGAATTTCCGGTGGCTTCCTGTCTGCCCTGTTTCGGTGAAACCATTTTTCAGCAGCACGGATATAACCTGCGTTGAGGAATATCGCTTAGGCATTAATAACGGCTTCTCCGACTATGGCATCTTCGACGGTTTGAAACAGACGTTCCGTGTCTTCATCGGCAAGATAAAGCTCAACGGCATCCCTGAGGTTGGCAATGGCTTCTTCACTGGTGCTGCCAAAACTGCTGACATCAACGTTCAGGCATTGCGAAACAAAAAACTCACCTTCGCGATAAACAACATATTTTAAAGATTTTGGCATAATTACTCTCCTGTTTATTCCATGTTCTTTGTTGGAGCAATCATGCTGATCGCTCTGAAACATCCCGGTTCAGTCTGCAAGATTAAACCGGCTGCGATTTTAACCAGACGGTTCGTAAGTTATTTAATACAATAAAAGAATAGATTCCGCAACATAATGATTCCCAATAATGATTTCCAATGCGATTGCCAAATTCCCCTCATCTGAATTATGGAGGATTATCTCCGCTTTCCTTACCTCGCTGTCAAAACGGGGAACTTCTTGAATAAGTAACGGCTTTCCGTGGGTTTTTTCAGATTAGGTTTCTGCTCAATTGCGGCCCAGGTTATGCCCCCGGAGCGATACAGGCAAAGAACGGCTTTTCTTGTGAAGGATTCCCGTGTCCAGGCAGCCAGAGGCGCAAAGGAATGATTGATCCATAATTTCTTGCGATCTGCGTATTCAATCAAGGATTCGGTTTTGTCCGGATTGGGATGGTCGCGGCACATGCTGCACAGCCAGCGGCCTTCCGGCGTCCGTTCTTCATAAAGGTCAAATTCCCGGATGATGTCGAAAAATGTTTCATCATCGTAAACCCTGATTTCAATGCTGCCGGTTGCGAAAAAATAACAGGCAATGCACTCGCAGACACCGCGAAAACCGACGACAAAGTAGCCTTTTCCCTGACGAAGCAGGTATGGTTGATGGGTAAACAGTTTCGGGTTATCGGCGACCCACTGCAAAAAGAGCTTCTTCTGATAGAAGCCTCTCTCGATTATTCCGGGACTCATTGTTGACATTGTTCCTGTTCCTGTAATCTGAGGGTCCGGTAATTGTTCCCGACAATGAATGTATAAATGCCGCAGCAGATCACGCCGGTCGTGATTCCTGTTTCTCGGTCAAAGCCAAACATAATGACCAAAATAATGACCACCATCAGAATCTTTGCCGGTATAAACAAATGCAGCCTCATCAGCAACCTTGCCAGGGGGGTTCGCCTCATAACCTCCTTGGCTCAATACTTTTCTGGTTGTCCTGATGTCCAGAATATTCAGAATAACAAACAAAACGGCTAGCAAAAACATT
>DJVN01000222.1:0-16527 GCA_002441205.1 Syntrophaceae bacterium UBA6255
GCGAAGTGACAGACGGCATCGATATCATATCGTGAAAATATCTCTTCAAGCGCAGTGATGTCGCAGATATCCGCTTTCTGAAAGATGTATCTGGTCGAAAAATCTGAGGCTATATCGGCCANNTTAATTATTCTGCCGGAGAAATCTTTGTTCTTGATTAAATAGTGAATGAAATTACTGCCGATAAACCCGCAGCCGCCGGTCACCAGCAAATTTTTGAATTTAAGATTGCGCATTTTTTTCTTTCTTTAATATTTGCGCCTTTTCAAAGGCTTTGCATTTTTATTTAAGAAAGCCTTGAATGATTCTGTTGACGGCATGATCGTAGGTAAGCCCGAGACTCATGAGTTTGGTCAATTGATCGTTGGCAATTTTGCCAATCGACGCTTCATGCGTCAGTTCAGCATCGGGATGAAGCGCTTTCAGCGCAGGCATAGTTTCGTTGGTGCCATTATCCATAATAATGGCGTCACATTCCACATGCCCGAAGCATTTGTTTCGCGCTTCCATGTTGGCGTGAAAGATTTGTTTGGAGTTACCCTTCATCACAGAACGGGAAATCATGTTGGCTCTGCTTCCAAAACCCTTAAGAATGATGTTATTGGTCGATACGGCTGATTGTTCACCATCGGTTAGAACTCTTTCTGTGATCAGCAAAAGACTGCCGGGGCCGAGTTCCGCCTCGTTCAAACGGTTTGCCTCATCGACACCGCTGATCTGCGTTAATTCCATTTCCGCCGTCGCTCCTTCGTCCAGAAATACTTTGGTCGTGGGATTAAGGGTGCGACGGCCTTTTCCTTCGCCCATGGCAAAATGTTTTTCCACATAAGTTACTTTTGCCTTTTTCCCCACATGGAAATCATGAATACCGGCATGGCCTTCCGGTTCAGGCGATCCGCAGTGAATGCCGCATCCGGCAATGATGGTGACCTCAGCCTCATCGCCGATTATAAAGGAGTTATAAACGACGTCATAAAGACCCGCCTGGCTTAAAATAACAGGAATATGAACCGATTCGTTTTTCGTTCCCGGTTTAATGGTTACAATAATGCCTGTTCCTTCGGCATTTGTTTCTATATCTATATTGGCGGATACTTGCCTGTGGAGAAGCTTTCCGTTTTTTCTGATGTTGTAGGCTCCCTTGGGCAAATCTTCCAACTCAGCAACGGTTTTTAATAATTTTTTATCTAAAGCATTCAGCATTTTCTATTCCCTCTAGTTTATGATGATAAGCGCAAATGCTTAAGTCATTTAATAATGGCAGCGCGTCTTTCAAGTTACCCTGATACGCGATTTTACCCTGATTTAAGATGATAATCACGTCAGCTACATCAAGAAAAGATTTATTGTGGCTGACCACAATGGTTGTTTTGTCCGGTGTGAGTTCTTTTTTGAGGAGGTTGACCATGGGATGTATCGTCCATAAATCAATACCCGTATCCGGTTCATCGTAAATGGCAAGCTTCGGATTGGCGGCAATCGTCGTGGCCAGCTCTATTTTCTTTATCTCGCCACCGGAAAGATTAGCATCGATTTCTTTATCAAGGAAAGAAAGAGGACAAATACCCACTCTTGAGACAATTTCCAGGAATATTTTTTCCTCATCCGTTCCTGTTGCAATGGACAGTAAATCACGGAATGTGATTCCCTTGAAACGGGCCGGCTGCTGAAAACTGTAAGCAATGCCTGCTTTAGCGCGGTCCGTAATAGATAGATTGGAAATGTCTCTGCCTTCAAATAAAATGGAGCCGCTGGTAACGGGATTAATTCCCATAATCAATTTAGCCAACGTCGTTTTTCCGCTGCCGTTCGGACCGGTAATAGCGTAAAATTTACCCTTTTCAAAATTAAAATCTATTCCGTCAATAATATTGCGTGAAGGGCCGTTTCCTTCTTCGTTGATCGTTGCGGTAAAATATAGTTTCTTTAATTCAAGCATTCTTTATAACTCCGTTTTTAATATATAAAGAAAAAAATAATTTATTTCGAAATAATAAATTTGCCGGTTATATAGACACAAAACCTTGGGAAAATCAACGATTAAAGAAAAGGGGAAATCCGCATCTAAAAAATGAAGGCGGCAACTGCCATGAAACAGTTACCGCCAGGTGTTCTGTTTTGAGACACCGTAGAAAAAATCATTTTATCAAGGGAGGGAATGCAACGCTCTCAAAAAATCCCTTTAAAAAACATCACCGTGTCTCCTTTAAAAAGTGCTGAGTCGAACAACTATACTTTTCCTACTTCTTTTTTGTAACTTTCTTCTTCGGAGCAGCTTTTTTCTTTACAACTTTCTTTACCGCTTTTTTCTTTGGAGCCGCTTTTTTCTTTACAACTTTCTTTACTGCTTTTTTCTTTGCTGTTGCCATTAGGTGAAGCCTCCTTTTTAAAAATTGTTGTATTAAATACTTCTAATACATTTCTTTAAAAGAATTTTACTTTATTTTTTCTATCACGTCAATAAAAACTATGAAAAATATTTTTATATTACGTCGTTTTTGATGTGAAATATTATTTGTATTTATCAAACATCGAATAACAAGAAACAAAAAACATATTCTTTATGTCTATAGGGAAGCTGCAGCTATTGTCAGCATTGAGTATCCCGATGATTGATTGTGATGTGGATATCTTATAAGAAAAAAATATTTGCGATGATCATGATAAATGAAAAAATAAATTTAAAATAATATTTTGGATTAAAAGGAAAAAAATAGCGAAATATTAAAAAAATATAGTCGTTTGTTTATAAATATGTCCTCCCGCCCATATATTGACGGGTAAAATAACAAGACGAAAGATTGTCGATCCTGATTTCATTGCCGTGTGAAGAAGCGTGAATAAATTTATCATTGCCGATATAGATGCCCACGTGCGAAACATGATTTTTACCTTTCTCGGAAAAAAAAACCAGATCTCCTTTTTGAAGATTATCCTTGCTTACAAAATCTCCAACATCAAATTGTGTCCTGGAATTCCGGGGGAGGTTAAGGCCGTTGAGTTGATAAACGGTCATCGTCAATCCACTGCAATCAAATCCATCTTCAGTAGAAGTGCCACCCCAGAGGTAAGGCACGCCGATAAAGTTTCTGGCTGTTGCCACTAAAGATTCCCTAAGATAATCGGTTCCGTATTGTTTGCGTTTAGCTACGGAGTATTCTTCCGGCTGAACGATGTAAAATTCTTCAATGATTTTTGCGTCCAGCAGGATGATGGCCCGCTTTCTCGCCAGTTCTTTGGTAGTAAAATTTCCGAAACGAACTTTAAAAAGTTTATCTGACGCAAGAAAATATGTCGCGTCAAGACCGTGCTCGCTTTTTAATTTATCCGTTAAACGCACAGCGTTTTCCACTTTTTTAAACGCTCCGGCTTGAATGGTATATCGCATCAACTCCAGTGGCGGTTTTTGCCGGATGGGATGGGAGGCTATTGCCGAACGCGAGGTTCTATGAGAACAGGAGAGAACCAGTATAAAAATTAAAAATAAAATGATTTTAAACTGAATGTTTTTCGTTGTTGTCATAAGCCGCATTATTCATATCGCCATGTCCTGAGCACGTAATCCTTGGCGTCTCGAAGCGTTTGAATGCGTCCCTCCAGTTGTTCTTCTTCGAGCGATTGAAGAATGTCTCCGATGATTTTTCCCGGAGTAAATCCCATGGCGATCAAATCGTTTCCTGTTAATAAACGATGTGGATGTAAATCGTCAAGAGCAAAAATCCTTAGCTGTTCACGGCAGAATTCATAGTTGTCCAGCATACCGTGACTGGCGACGCAATCGAGCCTGTGCAATTCCAGATGCAAATCAAAGTCAGGCATGCGTAAAAATCTTTTAAGACGCCCCGTGCGCATTTTCTGAACATTCATAAAGACCATGTGCTGACGGATAAGATTAAGAACGGTTTCACGCTGCGCATTGGAAAATCGCAGCCGTTGCATTATATCATCAGCAATTTCTTCTCCTTTTTGAACATGGCCGTAAAAATGTACGCCTTTTTCATCTTCGCTGCGGGTAACGGCTTTGCCGACATCATGCAGGAGCACTCCCCATGCCAGACAAATATCCCTTTCAATGTTTCCGTTCGCAGGTAAAAACTCAAGCATCTTTAAAGTATGCTGCCAGACATCGCCTTCCGGATGAAAACGGGGCGGTTGTTCCACGCCTTGGAGTTTGGCCACCTCGGGCAGAATTTCCTGCAGAAGGTTTGTGTCGCACAGCAGTTCAAAACCGGTACGGGCACCGCCGCGAGTGAGAATTTTATTGAATTCGTCCCGTACGCGTTCAGCACTGATTTGTTTTATTCTGGCTGCGTTTTGGACAATGGCTTTTTTTGTTTCGGATTCTATTTCAAAACCGAGATTAGCCGCGAAGCGAATCGCCCTGAGCATTCGTAAGTAATCTTCGCTAAAGCGGCTGTCGGGATTACCAATGGTGCGGATTATTTTTGTCTCGATATCAACGCGGCCATCCACGTAATCAAATATTTCACCGCTGGACGGGTCCATTAAAAGACCATTGACGGTAAAGTCGCGCCGGAAGACATCTTCTTTGGCGGAAGAGAAATGAACTTGAGAAGGATGCCTGCCGTCTTCATAGATATCGTCGCTACGGAAGGTGGCAACCTCGTAAGGATGATTTTCTATAATGACCGCGACAACGCCGAACTTCGCGCCGATGGGAACGGTGTGGGGGAAAAGGTCCATGACCTGATCAGGAAGCGCTGACGTGACAATGTCATAATCACCGGAGGCATTGCCGAGAATGAAATCCCGCACACAGCCGCCGACAAAATACGCTTCATGACCCGCTTGTTGCAATCGCTGAGCAATTGCCTCGGCATGCGAGCGACTGTTCTTTGCTGTTTTATCCTGTTCCCCCGGCAAGAATGACTCCTGTGATGGAACGTCTGTGATTATTTTTTACCCAGTTTAATCGCGCAAAGTTCGCCGCACATGGTGCAGCCTTCATCCTTGGCACTTTTGCTTTTCTCCAGAAGAGAAATGGTCTTCTGTGGGTCAATGGATAAATCCACCTGTCCCTGCCAGTCGAAATGCTTACGGCATTGCGACATTTTTCTGTCTTTGGCGCGCGCGCCGGGCAGTTCTTTGGCGATATCGGCAATGTGCGCGGCAATGCGCGCGGCAATGACTCCGTCTCGAACATCGGTGAGCGTCGGCAGGCGCAGATGTTCCGCTGGAGTGACGTAACAGAGAAAATCGGCGCCGGCGGCGCCGGCAATAGCGCCGCCGATGGCGGAAGTAATGTGATCATAACCCGGCGCGATATCCGTAGGCAGAGGCCCCAAAACATAAAAAGGAGCATTATTGCAAATTTCTTTTTGGAGCCTAATGTTAGTGACGATTTCCGTCAGGGGAACGTGACCGGGGCCTTCTATCATCACCTGCACTCCGGCGGCGCGCGCCCGCGCGGCAAGCTCGCCAAGAATGATCAATTCCTGCAGTTGCGCCTGATCCGTTGCATCATCAATGGCTCCGGGTCTCAGTCCGTCGCCGAGACTCAATACCATGTCGTAGCGATGGGCTATTTCCAGCAGCCGATCGTAATGTTCATATAAAGGATTTTCCTTTTTGTTGCAGGCCATCCAATTGGCCGTCATGGAACCGCCACGGCTGACAATTCCCAGAATTCTTTTTTGCGATTTGAGCGCGGCAACGCTAAGGCGGGTGACGCCGCAGTGAACGGTAATAAAATCCACGCCGTCTTTGCCGTTTTCTTCGATGATGGCGAAGATATCATCGGATGTCATCTCCGATATGGCTTTTTTGTTTTTTATCATTTTGACCGCCGTCTGATAAATGGGAACGGTACCGATGGCGACAGAGGATTTCTGCATGACTTTTTTTCTGATGGCGGCCAGATTACCGCCGGTGGAAAGATCCATGACGGCATCCGCTCCCGCGTCGGTGGCAATCTTCAGTTTTTTGAGTTCCAGATTTAAATCCGTGTGATCTTTGGATGTTCCGATGTTGGCATTGACTTTAGTGCGCAAACCTTTGCCTATCGCCAGCGGTCTGATGGATTTATGATTGACATTGCGGCAGATTACGATAGTTCCGTCCACAAGGCACTGCCGGATATATTCGGGCGTAACTTTTTCAACTCTCGCCGCGATTTTCATTTCTTCGGTGATTATGCCTTTGCAGGCTTTTTCCAACTGCGTCATGTACTCCTCCAAAATCTTTGGGCGACTTATTCAATCGCTAAGTTCTTTTAAATAGTTCTCCAAAAACGTTTGCCGAGCCGTAACCTTTTCCCGGATTGACAGCATTTTTCATCGCGGCGGCCGTCATGATTTTAGCCCGCAGTGCCGCATCGACCATACTGCATCCGCCGGCGAGTCCCGCGGCCAGCGCCGAGGCATAGGTGCAACCGGTACCGTGAATATCGCGTCTGTTCATTCGTTGGGATGAAAATTCATAGGTGTCGCCGTTGTAGAGAATATCCGTGGCATCCAATTTTCTGTCGGATGGAAGATGTCCTCCCTTAATCAACACATACTTTACACCGAATCCATGAATCCTGACAGCCGCTTTCTTCATATCGGCAACCGACGCAATTTTTATTTGTGAGAGTGTTTCAGCTTCGGGGATATTCGGAGTTACGGCAAAGGCAAGAGGCATAAGCTCTTGTATCAGCGCCTCTCGAGCCTTTTTTTGCATTAAAGTTTTTCCGCCTTTGGCGATCATCACGGGATCAACGACGACTATTTTAATTTTATATTTTATTATTTTTTTTGCCACGATACGAACAATCTCTTCAGTAGGAAGCATGCCGGTTTTTACTGCATCAGCTTTTATATCCCCTAAGACAATGTCCAATTGCTTTCCGACAAAATCGGGAGATACAGGATAAATGCCCGCAACACCATGAGTGTTTTGCGCCGTGACCGCTGTAATGACGCTTAGTCCCCAGCACCCGCAGGCACAGACGGCTTTCAAATCGGCTTGAATTCCGGCTCCTCCGCTGGAATCTGATCCGCCGATACATAGTACTTTAAGAGGTTTCATCATTCAACGCGCCTCCGGGAAAAAATCCTTACGGTGATATTTGATGACCAGAAGATTTCCCTTTTTTATTTGAATACCGGCCCGGTTTTTATTAATCATGTTGCTGATACCGCGGGTTTCACCCAGCTTCAGAGACCCTCTTACGAGCGGATAAGCAAATCCCGAAAGTGTTATTCCAGTTACGCTGGGGGTCAGTGACAGCAGAGAGACGGTTTTGCCTTTCTCATTCGTGAAAGAATCTTCTTTATCCAGCACAAAAGCTTCACAGTATTCATCGATTAAAAATGTCTCGATTCCTTTTTTTTGTCCCTTCAAAAGCAGGAATATGTTCGCCAGCGTGTGATCAATTCTGCCGCCTAAAGAGCACCAAATGTATATCTTCCGGGGTTTTAAACCGAGCGCGTAATCCAGGGCAATTTCCGTGTCTGTATAGTCTTTGTTGGGTGAATATTTTATAATTTTTATTTCCAGGGCGGCATACATCGCCAATTGATCAGGATCAATTGAATCCATGTCGCCGATGATGATGTCCGGTTTGATTTTCAGATTGCGAAAATGACGCGCTCCGCCGTCACAGCATACAGTCAGATATCTTCCCGTTTTCCTGACTTTTTTACTGAAGAAATCAGGATCAACACAACAACCGCTGCTCACGATGAAGATTACTTGAAACACAAATAATTTCCTGCCCTATAATTTACTTAAAAAAATTTATTATAATAAAACGCAAAAAGCAAATTTTTTAAATTCAGAGTTAATTTCATTTTTGACCTGTACCAATCAAACAGGATACCTTGGCAAGTGAAATAAAATCTTGACAAAAGCCGCATTGTTTTTTAAAAAACTTCAGAAATTATAACACGATAGATGTACAATAAAAAACTTTATCTTTTATTAAAAATTAATATATCGATCACCGGGTAAAGGAGTTTGATTTCCATGAGAAGAAAAACATATATTTTGGTAATGATAGCGATTGCGCTGGTTGTAATTTCCTGCGGCAAAGATGAAACAGAACTAACTTCAATAAATCCGGGTCTTTATGAAATTAACCATGATATAAAATATGGAGGACAATTAATTATTCTTAAACAGAGAGTGCGGTATAACCCCGATGGGACATATAACGCCACAAACTTTCAGAATAATGCTGCAATTGAAGAACTCGCAGGCAAATATAAAATAGAAAACAAACAGCTTGTTTCTTACGATATAGAACGACGTCTAATTACTCGGGAAGGAACGTGGGAGCCCAGAAAAGATATATCCAAAGTGGATATTCGCAAAATCAGAAAAGGAAGTTATCAGTATTATTTTAAATATCCTGATGAACGTGCCAGTGAAAAATACAAAGGACTCGGTTTATCGGAAGGCTGGAAAACATATAAGCGCATTAGCGATTAATTTATTCGACACATTTACGGATATTCAGACGAAAAGAAGATTGGCGCAAGGACTGTAATCAATCGTTAGCGTGTCTTTGAGTCATGCGTATAAACGGTGGAAGCGTTAAACTTGCTCCGGTTCTTTATTGATCAAGTATTTGGCAATGACTGCGTTGGTCGAATAATCCTGTTTTTGACCTTTTGTCAGTTGCTGCAGGACCTTCATATCGGATTCCCACACTATTTCACCGGGGCCAATGAAACAGAAACTATCCGGGGTATATTTCGAACTTATCGTTTTATTTTTGTAATAAAAGTAATCCTTGCTTTCTTCAGTGGGAAAATGGCGCATCATGGGTGGTATATCGTTAGGAAGAAACCAAAGTTTAATTTCGCGTTCCGCGTCTTGAGGGTTGGCGGAAGCATGGATCAGGTTATCTGATCTGTTGCCAATAAATATCCCTTTTTCATCATACAGAGGAATTACCGTTCCCAGAGCACGAATACAGCCGGGTTTCTGCCATCTTGCATCGTGTGGATTTGTGGCTCCGCAGATATCTCGAATAATCCGTATGGCATTAATCCCCTGATAGATTATGGCTATAACTCTGCGTTTTGCCGGCATGTCGGGATAATGTAAAAATCCTCGAATATATTCCAAAAGAGAATCATAGAAAAATTTCCCTTTGTGCTCCGCGTAGTGTTCTTCCGCCAAGGAATGATTTACTGCAACAACTTTCAACGCTGCGAAGCGCAATCCTGTATGAAAGTGAGAAAACTGTGAAAGTATATATCCGGTTAATGAATTTTTAAGAGCATCCGGTTTTATAAGTACAAGTGAACTTTCCAATTTTGAGTTCGACATTTGAATTCTCCTTGTTATTTCTATAGTTATCAGTCCGTTAGTGGAGTTATTCTAGATAACCTGCTTAAAAGCGGGCGAAGTATAAGAGAAGTATTGGTTTGTGTCAATAGAATATATGGGATGAAACATCAAGCAATTTCCTGGTGCGTTATCCAGTCATTCAATAATTGCAGAGCCAGCTCTACAAGTAAAGAATTTCGTTCCTTCTTTCTCATTTTTTTTACCGGCGAAACATGCATCAGGCCAAAATTAATGTTCATCGGCTGAAAGTTATCTGAAGATTCCGGGGCCGAAATATAATTCAATAAAGCTCCCATCGCGGTTTGGGCCGGCGGCGGTTGTAATTTTTTTCCTTCAATCATAAAGGCGGCGTTTAATCCAGCCAGAAGTCCCATAGCCGCCGATTCCATATAGCCTTCCACGCCCGTGATCTGTCCGGCGAAGAAAATATTTTCATTGCTTTTGAGCTGCAGGGTAGGGCTAATCAGGGCTGGGGAGTTGATATAGGTGTTGCGGTGAATGCTGCCGTAGCGGGCAAATTCAACCTTCTCCAAACCGGGAATGAGGCGAAAAATCCGCCGCTGTTCCGGCCAGGTCAGTTTGGTCTGGAAGCCGACCAGATTAAAAAGAGTGCCGGCTGCATTTTCCCTGCGCAATTGCACAACGGCGCAGGGAATGGCGCCGGTATGAGGATCAATCAGTCCCACCGGTTTCATCGGGCCGAAAGCCAGGCTCTTTTCGCCGCGCTGAGCCAGGATTTCTATCGGCAGGCAGCTTTCGAAATGGCGGATTTCCTCAAAATCTCTGGCGACCACCTTTTCTCCTGCCAGCAGCGCCTTATTGAATGATTCGTATTCTTCGCGGGTCAGGGGACAATTCAGATAATCGGGGGTTCCCTTGTCGTAACGTGACGCCCAAAAGACCTTGTTCATATCAATGGAATCCGCTTCGACAATGGGCGCAATGGCATCGTAAAAATATAGCGACGTCCTGCCGAGCCGTTGGGAAATATCCTGCGCCATTGCATCGGAGGTCAGAGGACCGGTGGCGATGATCGTTAATGTATCGTTCGGGATTGCGGTCACCTCGCACCGGTGAAGGGTGAAGGTCTTTTGTTCACGGAGCCGGGTTTCCACGTCGCGGGCAAACAGAAGGCGGTCAACCGCGAGAGCGGATCCGGCAAGCACGGCCGTTTTGTCCGCCGCTTTCATAATGACCGAGTCCATGCGGCGCATTTCTTCCTTGAGCAAACCGGGCGCGTTATCGAGAGAGTTGGACTTTAGGGAATTGCTGCAAACCAGTTCGGCGAGATTCTCCATTTTATGAGCCGCGGAAAATTTCTGCGGTTTCATTTCATACATTTCAACCGGATGGCCGCGCCGAAGCAGCTGCCAGGCCGCTTCGCAACCGGCCAGTCCTCCTCCGATAATTGTTACGGGATTATCCATCAGGATTCAGATTTTGTTTTGGGAATTTTCTTGATGTTTTTGCATTCGGGGTAACCGGTGCAGCCGAGGAACTGTCCGTAGCGGCCGCGCTTGATGGACATGGGTTTGCCGCACAGTTCACAGACTTCATCCGATAATACAGGTTCCTGCTTCGTGGCCTTGCCGTCCTTGCCCATTTTCTTGATGTTTTTGCATTCGGGGTAACCGGTGCAGCCGAGGAACTGTCCGTAGCGGCCGCGCTTGACGGTCATGGGTTTGCCGCACAACTCGCAGACTTCATCGGTCGTTGGCGTCGCCTGCGCAACGATTTCGCCGTTTTCATCTTTCGCCGCGGTCATCGTGTTTTTGCATTCGGGATAACCGGAGCAGGCGAGGAACTGGCCGAAACGTCCCTCTTTGACAATCATATTTTTGCCACACTTATTGCATTTGATATCCGTTGTCCTGGTTTCCACGTGTTTGACCTTTCCGTTTTCGTCATGAGTAAAATTCATGGTATTCTTGCATTTGGGATAATTGGAACAACACAGAAACTTCCCGTTTTTCCCCCAGCGAATCACCATGGGGCACTGACATTTCTCGCAGACCAGATCGGTTGGCGTTTCTTCCTTCTTGATGTTTTTCATTTCCGATTTGGCTTTTTTCAGTTCATCGGCGAAAAGCGCGTAAAATTCTTTGAGCGTCTCCGTCCGCTTGCGTTCACCGGTCTCGATGGCGTCCAGTTTGTTTTCCATATCCGCGGTGAAGGCGATTTCCAGAATGGTCGGGAAACTTTTCACCAGAAGATGCGTCACCATCATTCCCAGTTCCGATGGATAAAATTTGCCTTTTTCCAGCTTCACGTATTCGCGTTCCTGAATCGTGGAAAGAATCGCGGCGTAGGTGCTGGGGCGTCCGATTCCTTTTTCCTCCAGCTCGCGCACCAGCGACGCTTCGGAAAAACGCGGCGGCGGTTGTGTGAATTTCTGTTCCGTATTCAGATGGAGAAGTTTCAATTTTTCTTTTTCGCTGACTTCCGGCAGGAGTTTGTCCATCCCGTTGCCGTTGCCGTTTTCTTCCTTGTCATCCTTGCCTTCCGTGTAGACAATCGTAAAGCCGGGGAATTTCATGATCTGCCCCTGCGCGCGGAAAAGACAATTGGCGCCGGCAATATCGATGGTGGTCTGATCAAGAATTGCGGGATTCATCTGACTGGCGACAAAGCGGTTCCAGATCAGTTGATAAAGTTTGAATTGATCGGCACTCAGATACTGCTTGATGTCCTGCGGTCTGTACGTCATCCTGGAGGGACGAATCGCTTCGTGGGCATCCTGCGCTTTTTGCGTGTTTTTGTAGGTATGAGGCTTATGCGGAATATAATCCGCTGAATAAGCTTCTTTGATGTAGTCGCGAACGTCTTTGATGGCTTCTTCGGATATCCGGTAGGAATCCGTTCTCATGTACGTGATGAGCCCCACGGATCCTTCCTTGCCCAACTCAATTCCTTCATAAAGTTTTTGCGCGACCATCATGGTCTTCTTGGCCGAAAAACGAAGCCAGCGGGACGCCTCCTGCTGCAATTTACTGGTGGTAAAGGGGGGCGGCGCCGTGCGTCTGACTTCCTTCTTCTCCAGTTTTTCAACGAAAAACTCCGCTTGCTTGATTTTATCGGCAAGCATCGCGGCCTGTTCGCCGTTGCTCACTTTTGCTTTTTTGCCGTCGACTTTGTGAAGCTTCGCTTCAAAAGAAGGCGGATTTTTACCTTCGAATTTGGCCGCCAGATTCCAGTATTCTTCGGGCTTGAAATTTTTTATTTCATCCTCCCGGTCGCAGATCATCCGGACGGCGACGGACTGAACGCGTCCCGCGCTCAGTCCTCGTTTGACCTTGTCCCACAGTACCGGGCTGATCTGATAACCGACCAGACGGTCCAGAATACGTCGCGTCTGCTGCGCTTCGTATTTGTTGAAATCCAGTTGCAGGGGATTTTTGATGGCCTCGGTAACGGTATCTTTGGTTAAGTCGTTGAAGAGGACGCGATAGACGTTTTTGTTTTTGGTGTTGAGAACTTCATTGATATGCCAGGCAATGGCTTCGCCTTCGCGATCCGGGTCGGGAGCCAGATAAATATTTTCAGCGTTCTTCGCCGCTTTTTTCAGTTCATCGATGGTTTTCTTTTTCGTTTCGATGATGCTGTACGACGGCTCGAAATCTTTTTCCAGGTCAATGCCCAGTTTGCTTTTCGGCAAATCCTTAATATGACCCATCGAGGCGACGGCATTAAAATCGTTTCCGAGAAATTTTTTTATCGTTTTAACTTTTGTGGGAGATTCCACAATCACCAAAGAATTTGCCATAAACCCATTCTCTCTTAAAAAATAGAAAGCCCCTATAGATGGAAGAAAATAATTTGTAAAGCTATTTTTATGATCTTCATTTCATTTTATTATTTAAATATCCGGAAAATAATAGTTTTATTGATTAGCTTGTTCTTCCTGCAGAAAAAAATTTTCCCGGGTACTGCCGGATAATTCCTTTAAGTTCCATCGTGGTCAATGTGCTGAGAATATCGGCGGATGAAGAACCCGTTAAAGAAATCAAATCATCGATGTGCATGCGTTTTTTGGAAATCAAATCGTATAATTTCTGTTCGGCTGCATTTAATTTTTCCACGCGCGGGATTGAGGCGTTCAACGTCTCGGGAGCGGAACATCCTTTTACCGGTTTTTTCTGTTCTATCTGCGGCAGAATTTCTTCCAGAATGTCCTCCGTGTTTTCAATGAGCTTGGCTCCCTGCTTGATTAGCTTATTCGCACCGCGCGAACCGGCGGAATCGATACTTCCCGGTACGGCGAAAACTTCACGTCCCTGTTCCAAAGCCAGCCTCGCCGTAATCAAAGAACCGCTTTTTTCGCCCGCTTCCACAATGACAACGCCGTAGGACATGCCGCTGATGATGCGGTTGCGCGCCGGAAAGTTTGTCGAACGAGGCGGCGTTCCCATGGGAAATTCGGAAATCACGGCGCCGTTTTCGATAATGTCCGCAAATAATTTTTTATTTTCCGGAGGATAAATAACATCCAGGCCGCTGCCCAGAATCGCAACGGTTCTTCCATGAGCGGTTATGGCGCCGCGATGAGCGGACGAATCGATACCCCGGGCCATCCCGCTGACCACCGTCACGCCCTGGAGGGCCAGTTCCCGGCTGATTCTTTCCGTCGTGTACTTGCCGTAGGTGCTGGCGGCGCGGGATCCGACAATGGCTATATTGATGTCTTCGTTGCTCAAGTTTCCCCGCACATATATATAAGGAGGGCGATCATAGACATTCAACAATGGCCCCGGATAGAGCTCATCATGGTAAGTAACTATTTTAACGTTATTTTTATTAATAAGTTCAAGTTCTGCTTTAACCTTATCCCAGGCTTTGAAATAAACGATGGCCTCTGCAATATGACGGGAAATTCCCTCTGTTTGCTGCAACTCGGAAACGGAAGCGCCGAAAACAGCGGAGGGAGAGCCGAACCTGTCCACCAGTGCCGGAAAAGAGACGTAACCGATGCCTTTGATTGATTTTAACGCAATCCAGTACTTTAGAATCTCATCATTCATAAATGACCACTATGACGTGCACCCGTGAAATTGTTGATTTGTCGTGAAAAATTGTGAGCAAGCTATATCTTGTGTGCCGGACATGTCAAGTATTTTAGTATTTTATTTCTTCAAGAACGAAAACTAAAAACATAAAATATTGAAAATAGTTGCTAAATTTCAATCTTTGCGTTAGGGAAATATCAATCCCGCGATTTGGAATAGAGGGCATCATCTTGAAAATGAATGCTTTGTAAATCGCGGGATGTTGCATTATTATAGTAAAAATTTTCAGCTTCAGCAGCAGGGAGTCGCTCCAGATTTTAAGCGGTCTTTATGTTCAGAGTAAAGTATTACATAATGTTTTTAACCATTGCGCTCATGATTTGCCCGTCGGCCGGTTTGGCGCAAAACGTGACGAGTCCGCAAAAGACTAAACCAGTCATAACAGACTCTATTCAAAAGCCGGCGAGTAAAGAATTAAAGAAATCTGCAGCAGAGCTTACCCTAACTCCGGCGGAACTTAATTTAGGCATCATTTCTTTTGAAAAACCGGGAGAGGGAAATTTTAATTTAAAGAACGCTGGTTCCGGAAGTATCAATTGGTCAACGCAAGGCCCCGACGGCTGGAAGACGTTGGAGAAACGGAGTCTGTCCGGTTTGCTGAAAAGCGGGACGGACTCTTTAAAAGTGGGAATCAGATTACTGACCAGGGAAGAAATGCCTTTTGAAAATAGACAGGACAATTTATTTGTTGATACTGAAATGAGGATTGAATCCAAGAATGGTTCAATTGTTTGCCTTAAAAAATTTACAGCGGGTCCGCATACAGAAGAGATTATAATCGATTCTAAAAGTGGCCCCAAAAAAGTATTAACCACTTTTGTTATCGCATACACACAAAAGAATCCTTTAATCAAATTAAATCCGTTAAGACTGGATATGGGGGGCATCCTGCCGGAAAGAACTGTTTCCAAAAAAATATTGCTGACCAACAGCGGCAAAGACATTCTTTCGTGGTCGGTGGCGGTGCGCAAACATGAAACGGGATATACGCCCGATGATTTGCAACGGGGCAGATATTTATCGTTTGTAAATGAAGACGTAAAAGGCAGTGGTGTTTATGCGGTTCCCGGCCATATAAAGGGAATGATCGAATTGACGGGTCAATGGTTCGAAAGAAACGGATATCCTGCCATTGCGCAAGGTGAAAACGTTCTGGAGATAAATTTCAACGGAACAGGAATAATTTTGTACTTATTGTCTTGTCATAAAAAAGGAAATCTCGCTATATCCCTTGATAAACAGCTTATCGATAATAATGATTTTTTTGAAGATGTTGAGGTAAATGCAGGCGAAATACTAATAGCGGATAAACTTTCAAACGGTCCTCATATGCTTACGATAACGAGCAAAGATAACCCTCTGGTATTGGAAGGCATGAAGATACTGGGAACAGAAACATTTTTCTTCCCCGAAAAGAGTATAAAAATATTTCCGGATTCCGGCGCAACGACCAGACAAACGAATTATTTGACAGTCTCATTAAATACGAAGCAAATGTTTCCCGGATTATATAAAGATGATATCCTGTTTATCACAAACGGCGGCGAAGCGATTGTTGAGGTTTTTGCCGAAATCCTTCCCGATATTGTCCCAAAGGTTATTGATGTATACAGATATTTCAATGGGAGTGATTATCTTTTTACCGCTGATCCGCAATCGGAAACAAAACGATTATTCCAGAACAGATATGCAAAAGAAGGAATTGCTTTCCGGCTATTTAAGCCGGATACGCCAGGAACGGTTAGTTTTTACCGATGGTACAATCCGCAAAGGAAAAGTCATTTTTATCATTATGATAATTCCGGTGGGAAAAAAGATTTGCGTGGTTATATCCTGGAAGGAACCATTGGCAATATCGCAACATCAAAGCTTACCAATACAAGGGAACTTTACCGCTGGTATAACCCTCAAACAGGTCATTATTTTTATTCCACTGATTTGCAGGGAGTGAAAATTGATAAGAAAGCATACCGCTTCGATGGTATAGCCGGTTATGTAAAATAACATCCAATGACATCAAAAGCACCGTTATCGAGGGAAATCTTTGTCGGCAGTATTTAATCTTGACAAAATTAGGAAGAGAGGCTATTAGGCTACGTCTTTTTAGGCACAGGTAAAATGCGCCTGTAGCTCAGTTGGATAGAGCAACGGACTTCTAATCCGT
>DJVN01000222.1:16580-26837 GCA_002441205.1 Syntrophaceae bacterium UBA6255
TTCAAGTCCCTTCACTCACCCCATTTTATAATGGTTGGACAAAGAGCGCCCGTAGCTCAGCTGGATAGAGTCGCAGACTTCGAATCTGTTGGTCGTAGGTTCGAATCCTACCGGGCGTACCAGAATAAAAAAGAGAGAGTTCTTTATAAATAAAAAAGTGTTTTTTAAATAAAGAAAGGGCCCTTAGCTCAACTGGCAGAGCAAATGACTCTTAATCATTAGGTTGTCGGTTCGATTCCGACAGGGCTCACCAAAGACCAAGCACTTACGATTTTCGTAGGTGCTTTTTTTTCAAAAACCGCACAGAGTTGAACACTCTCTTCATAATAAAGAGGTTGTGTGATTGACAGGTTGTATATTCATCGGGAACGATGATTTGAGATTGGCAGGAAAGAAGGTTGTCGATACCATTTTCAAAGAAATAATATTGAAAAAAAGCCTCGTTTTTTGGTATTAAGCCAAAAATTTTGTCTTTGTGTATAAATAACGCATTTATTTTTCGCAAAGCGTTACTTCGTTAATTAAATTTTCCAGCGCTGATTCATCACAGAAGCCCATCCACTTGAATTTTACTCCTCGTCGCCGGAATTGTCCGGATGATTCCGTGCTTTCAGAAACAGGTATGTCGGAAACTGTATCGAATCTAAGGTTGTCTGTTCTATAAGGCGGTTTTTTTGTAATCATTTGTAGAAAGCTGGACTTTTCAATGCCGGATGGCGAACCTTGGTAGATGAAAGCCATGCCGCCCTTGCTTATATCAATTAATCGAACTGTTTTTTCTTCATGATCGATACTGCAAGGAGATATGACAACTAACGTGCCTTCTTCGACGAAATAACGCTGGTGCCTTCTGCGATTGAATAACTTTTTAAATCTGTCCAACGCTCCGGTCATGCTTCTATTCCTTCGCAAAGCATTAAAAAAGAATTTTTAATGGCTCGTAATTTAACATAAAATTATAAAATTTTAAAATTAAAAATAGCAGGACATCGTTGCGCGGTAAAACCACTTATATCTTTAAGTTTTTACGAGACTGATTTAAATGCCGCAGTAGATTTCAAATGCAAATAGTGATAATCAGGCAAGGAAATCAATTTCAAATAATATAGGATTAATATGCCGAGTGAATCTATGGATAGAAAAGAACGTAATATTTTTAATTCTATAAGTGAAGGACATTCCATAAAAAAAAATCTTAAGTTGATGCATGTTGATCGTGGCGCCGGTAAAAAAAGAACGAGCGTAAGGATATTGTTTGCGGCGCTCCTGATTTGCAGCACGTTGTTTGTGTATTTCCCTTCTATAAATGTGGTTTTCATCAATGATCAATTGTCATACTTTTTAGAACTGGATGGAGAAACTTCGTTAGGTTCCGGTTTTCAGCTCCTCGATTATGGCGCACAACGGCAATATAACAAAGGAGATGAAGTTCTTTACCGCCCTTTGCTGTTTACGTTTTTAGCTGTGGAGAATAGTTTATTAAAGCGTAATTTTAAATTATGGAACCTTGCGAATATTTGTTTGCATATTTTAGTTGTTTTTTTGCTTTTTACAATTTTATGGCGCATAAATTATACATCACTGGCTTTTGGATTTGCTTTATTGTTTGGACTTTTAATGTCGAATTTTGCTCTGGTCACATTGCATCATTTGGGGGGCTACCTTATAGGATACGGATTGCTTCTCATAGCGTTATGGGCGGCAAGAGAAATGGCAAGTGACGGAGAAAGTATCGGCCTGCGATGGTTCCGGTTATATGGCTGTGCGATGACGGGCGCCATGCTACTTCACGAAATTGCCGTCATTGCGTCTTTGGCGGTCATTGCGTATGTCGGTTGGTGCCGACGGAGACAGTTCAATACCGAAAGCAAAAGATATATAGTCGCTTTGGGCGTACCGGTTCTTTTCTATGCGATGCTGTATTCTTTCCATGTTTGGCAATGTGAGCGGTTCTTATGGATAGATACTCATGGGGCGAATAACTCACCGATTGAATATTTATTGAACATATTTTTGCTGATCGTTTACTGGTTGCAGCATATCTTTTTACCTGTATCCGGCCAAATGGTTTTTTCGTACATGCATTTTTCATCGTGGTCGTTGGATTATGGAAAATGGATACCCCATATGATTGTCCCCGGTTTTCTATGGATTGTTGTTCTGATTTGTATCGGGCGGGGTTTTGAGAGGAAGCATTTTAAGGAATCATTGCCTTTTGCGATGCTGATCTCCTTTTTGATCGTATCGTATGCGGGTATTAATGTCTTTGGCCGTTCCAGCCACGCCCTGCAAATATCGCACTATGACTATTTCCCGGCTTTATTCGGCGCAGTATTGCTTTATTCGTTAGTTGATTTTTCAAAAGTTCGGTCAGCAAAAAAAACATTAGCTCTCGTGTGTCTCTTTCTTCTGGCTTTTTACAATGGTTTAGAAATCAGAAAAAATAGTCGTCTGGTTCACGAAATGTATAAACCAGTGGCCTCCTATCTGGAATTGGTTGAACGAGAAGTGCGACAGAAACTTTCCCGGTCTGATTTCTCCTTTTTCATCAAAGCAATCCCTCCGGAACTGGATATACGAATAAAAGGCGGGGTTGGATATCCTGATCAGGGAAATGTTGTTGAGATGCACTTGCTTCGCGCATTATATGGTAAATATTACAATTCAGAAAATCCAATGGAGCTATATGTTATCAAAAAGATTCAACCGGATAAATTGGATTTGCTGGTCGTCAAATAACGTCAAGACAAATAAATAAATTATTTAAAGCAGGATACGCAAACTTTTTTTAAACCAATAACAAGAAAATATGTGGAACTCTTAGTACTTGAAATTGAATGTATTAAAAGGTTATTATGAAAAAAATTCATATATAAGGCGATCTGAATTGACATTAAAAAAGAAAATCGTCATTACCTTGTTCATTGTATCGGTGGTGGTCATCATCGGGCTTTTAGTGCGCGCATGGTTTTATGCCGCAGAGAAGGTGTCGCGTCCGGACAGTTACAGGGAATACATCACGAAAACCGTAAGTGATAAGTTGAAGCGCAGTGTCACGTATGAAACAGGAACCGCCGCTCTTACTTTGCGCGACGGACTGTCCATGCAATTTGCCAATCTGATCATCAAGGAGAAGAACGGCTCGACTGATTTTCTAACGGTAGATAAAGTTGTGGCACGGATAAATATTCTTCCTCTTCTAAGAAATCGTCTGGTCTTCGGTGAAATCGTTCTTCATCAGCCCCGAATTTTGTTAAAAAGGGACAGCTCCGGTGTGCTGAATATCGATGATCTTTTAAAGAGAGAAGAAGACAAAAAAGCTCCGAAATTCCGGAAAATTATCATTGAAAACGGGTCGGCGGTTTTTGTGGACCAGTACACGGGTAAAGGGGAGCTCTTGACTTCTCTGGAAACGATAAACGGAAAGTTTGATGCTCTTTTCTGGACGAACAGATATCGTTTCCATTTTACAACCCATGTGATTGAAAATAAAAACAAGGCGAAACTCACCCTGAATGGTTTTCTCAATCCTGCTCCCGCCGAAAAACCAGTTTATGAAAGTAAAGTAAGAACTTCTATTCACATGGAAGGAACAGATCTAAAACATTATGTTCCTTATCTGGAAAAATATACGCCTATCCAGCAAATAGCCGGAAATTTGAACGTGGATATGACCTTTTCGGGAAAATATTCGGATTTCAAATCAAAAGGCACGATCATCATTAAGAACCCGTTCCTTTATTATCCGGGCGTGTTCAGTAGCGTTGTTCAACCGCGGCTGATTCAGGTAAATTATTCATTAAAACGAGACAGTGATAACCTGAATCTTAATATAGTTGATCTGGCCGTTGATGATTTTCACGCTAAGGGCAGCTTTGATATTGATGATTTGGATAAGAAAGACCCGCTTTTGAAAGCATCGGCTGTCACGAAAGTTTTTTCTTTCAAAGAAGTCAAACCCTATGTTCCCTGGGGAATTATTCATGATGATGTATCAGGTTTCATTCAAGATCATATAAAAGATGGCCGGTTTCGGCTGGTTGAAGGAAAGCTTAAAGGAAGAATAAGCCAGCTGGCTGATATGTATGGTAAAGAAAGCATCGATGTCGTTTCCATCCGGGCGGAAGTGGAAAAAGGAGTTTTCGCATTTAACAGTACGACGCCCGCTTTTCATGATATCAACGGGATATTGGAATTGAAAGAGCGGAAATTTTCACTGAGAAAAATGAATGGCCGATTCGGCGATGCCCCTTGTACAATGGAGGGAAATATCTCCGATTTCGCGCGGCCTCAAAAAAATATTTACACTGCGTCTATGAAAATTCAACCTTCACGTGATGAAGTCCTGTGGCTCTTGGGAAAAGAAAAATTCCGTGAATCAAGCTTTCAAGGGACTTCCATGCTTTTTTTGTCGGGGAAGGGAACGGATGAAGAATATCATATCAATGCCAGTTGGGATCTGTTTGATGTCGCTTATGCTTATTCAGATATTTTGAAAAAATCCAAATCAAGAAAAAATCATATTCATGCTAAAATCGTGATTAACGATGATGCGGTTAACGTTACTTCATTTAAATATTATTTGCCGCCGGTCAATATCAACGCATCGGCAAGATTCCGTTTTGCGGGAGATATTCCCGTGTCTTTTAATATTCGATCCGGCGTATTTGATATAAGAGACGCCGTTCCTATTCTGCCGGTTTTGCGCAAGTTTGAACCCGCGGGAAATTGTTCCTTAGCCATTGCCGGACAGGGGGATCTCAGCAGTCCTGCTTCCATTAACTGGAGCGGAAATATTTCGCTGGCCAACTTTTCATTCCGGCCTTTGAAAGAAGCCACGCCGCTGAAGGCTTTGACGGGCAAGGTTATTTTCAAGGGAAAGTCGGTGGAAACATCACTGTTAAAAGGAAAAATGGGAGATAGCTCTGTTCAAGGGAATTTCAAAATAGATGATCTGTCCCATCCCAGGGTAATCTGTCAATGGAGTACGAATCTGCTTCAAACAAAAGACCTCGGATTGCAAAGCTCGCACGGTGACTTCAATTTATATGCTGTTAAAGCACTGATTAGCATACAGGACAACATTATTCAAATGGATAGTCTTTCGTTTGTGTCGGGAAAATCAAGTTTCAACATGACCGGCGAAATACATGACTGGGAAAATCCAAAAGTTAAAGTTGAATTGTCTTCCCCATATATGGAATCAGAGGATCTCAAACGGCTTATTTCTCTTGAATATCCGCAGAAGGAAAAAAAGGCATCATCTGCCATGGAGTTGAACGCAACGTTCAACATCAGTGACGGTAAGCTCGATAAAATTGATTTCAAAAATCTATACGCCGAATTAAAGTATAACCGTGGAATGCTTGACGTTGAAACACTGGAAGCCGATGTCTTTGACGGCAAATTTAAGGCCGGAGGACAAGTCATTGTGAATTCGGACGAAGGTAATCATTATAAAACGAATTTATCGATCAGCAAAATGTCGCTGGAAAAAATTCAAGGTTATCTGAATTTGGGAGAACGTACCATCACGGGTAGATTATCCCTGTCGGGGGATTTGACAACGTCAGGGCGTGATTCCGGAGAACTTCAAAAAAACGCAGAGGGAACATTTGAAGTCCGGGCTGAAAAAGGTATCTTGAAAAGGTTCTCCGTGCTTTCCAAAATATTTTCCATTCTGAATGTTTTCCAATTGGCAAAGCTTCAACTTCCGGATATGGCAAAAGGCGGTATGCCCTATAAGAAGATAACTTTCCATACTTCTATGAAAAACGGAATATTGTCTTCAAAAGATTTCTTTATTGACAGCAACGCAATTCAGTTTTCCGGTACGGGTAATGTTGATTATATCAACAGGAAAGTTGATTATATCATCGGTGTACATCCATTGCAGACACTGGATCTTATCGCTGCAAAGATTCCCATCGCGGGATGGATTATTACGGATGAGAGGGGCAAATTAATTACTTTTAATTTCAAGGTGGGTGGTTCCTGGGAGAATCCGGAAGTGACTGCCATAACAACGGAATCTATAGGGAGAGGAACGCTGGATGTATTTCGGCGATTATTTAAGTTACCGGAAAAACTTGTAACAGATACCGGTGAAGTGATTTTAGGACGCTAAAATTTAAATACTTTGTCCCGGCCGAGCAAATTATTTACTCAAAATGATAATGATGTGACACATTAAAAAACAATGAATTTAAGACGAAGCTGTTTTGCCGTAGGAATTATCGACTGGAGCTTTGTCGCGACCCCGTTCACCAATGATAATCTTTGTTCCGGGAGTCTTCTTCCGGGAATAGACGATTAAGGTGCGCACCAGGCTCTTGTTGAATCTGCCCTTTTCCGCTTCTTCCAATAGAAGGTCAATAGCCGCGCGAAGCGAAAATGGTTTGCTTCTATATGGCCGCTCCGATATCAGGGCATCCAAGGCGTCAACCACCCCAATCAGTTGAGAATATTTGTTAAGGGTTTTTATTCCGAGAGGATAACCGGACCCGTCAAGCCTTTCATGATGCTGAAATGAAGAGAAAGAGTAATTTTTATGGTTATGACCAAAATAGTAATGCAGGAGCACATATCCTATTAATGGGTGGGAACTCAGTATCTCACGTTCATACAAAGTTATCGGAGTCGGTTTGTCCAGAATGCTCAGAGGTATACGCGATTTGCCTAGGTCATGGAAAAGGCTTAACAGAAGGGCCTTATCCGCGGCAAACCGGCTTTTGATCGAATGATCGAAGGATATTTTTGCGGCAAGAATTGCTATGACTAAAACGTGGTGATAAGTATAGGGCGAAAGCTTTTTCATAAAAGCTAATTCCGACAATATTTTCTCCGGCATTTTCATATGGTGTATCGAACGGATTATCTTCTTATTGGTTTCAGGAGGGTATAGGATGTGTGCGTACCGTTTGTCTTTAAAAGTCTGGATCAAATCTTTCATGATCCATTTGTCTTTGATTGGAACATAATGGACCTTCCCGGATAAACCGGCTACTTCATTCAAAACCTTTCTGGTGATTTTATTTCCAGCTTTTACAAGAAGTTTTTTATCAATGGCGTATAAATCTTTTTCCAGTCGCATAATTTTCTCCTTGTTGAATTTCATATTTTATTTATGCGGTTCTGTCAAATATTTTGCTCATATACGTAACTTGATCATTTCGCCTCAGTTTGCTCGGCGAAGGTTCATTTTAAAATATCTATCAAAAAAAATTGATTTTATAGCTCAAGAAAAGTATAGGGTTGCTCAAATCAATTTACTTAATTACAGGTTTAATATTTTTTAGCAATTCATCATCCTTGAATATAACACGTTAAAATAAGGAAAAAATACTATGAACGAATTAAAAGGCAGTCGCGAACATTGGGCAAGCCGCGTGGGGTTTATTCTGGCTGCCGCCGGATCGGCCATCGGTCTGGGAAATATCTGGAGATTTCCCTACATGACGGGCGAGCATGGCGGAGCGGCTTTTATAGTGATTTATCTGCTGGCTGTTTTTTTACTCGGATATCCCCTGATGGTCAATGAAACAATATTGGGTCGCGCGTCTCAGCGTGATCCCGTTGGCGCGTTCAAAGCTCTCGCGCCAGGCACACCATGGTGGCTGGTGGGCGCGCTGGGTGTTTTTACAGGGTTCGTTATTCTTTCCTATTACGTTGTTGTTGCCGGCTGGTCGGTTGCCTATATTTATAAAGTTGCCATCGCCGTTTGCACTCCCGGAATTAACAATGAAGCCATTTTTAAAAGTCATATTTCCAGCATCTGGGAACCGATTGTCTGGCAGGCGGTGTTTATGCTTCTTTGTGTCGGAATTATTGCTTCCGGCGTGGTCAATGGTATTCAACGGTGGTCTCTGATTTTGATGCCCATGTTATTTTTCATTTTGCTCATTCTGATTGTGAGATCGGTAACGCTTCCGGGCGCGTCAGAGGGTCTTTCGTATTACCTCAAACCGGATTTCAGCGAGGTTTCCGGCAGAACATTTCTCGGGGCTATTTCTCAGGCCTTCTTTTCTTTAAGTCTCGGTATGGGGGTTTTCATCACTTACGGCAGTTATCTGAAAGATCATGACGAAATTCCCGGCAGCGCTGCGTGGATCGCAGGATTGGATGTGCTTGTTGCTTTAATGGCCGGATTCATTATATTTCCGGCGGTTTTCGCTTTGGGCTTTCAGCCGGGAGCCGGTCCCGGCCTTGTTTTTATCACGCTACCCGCGGTGTTTGCCCAGATGCCTCTGGGAATTGTTTTCGGCGTTTTATTTTTTATTTTACTGACCATAGCCGCTTTAACCTCGGCGATATCGCTTCTGGAAGTGGTCACCTCCTGGCTCATAGACGAAAAAGACTGGCCGCGAAAAAAAGCGGCAGTGCTGATGGGAGTTGTCATTTTTATTGTGGGTATTCCGGCAGCCCTGGGTTACAGCGTACTCAGCGGGGTTTCATTTCCAGGGCTGGGGACAGATGTCCTCGATACTTACGATTGGTTTTCTAACTCTATTTTTCTACCGGTTGGAGGTTTGCTGGCGGCAATATTCACGGGTTATGTTTGGGGAACGAAAAAAGCTGTGGAAGAAGCCAACAGGGGGAAAACTGCTCTGGCTGTGGGAAAATTATGGAGCTTCCTGATCCGTTATATTGTGCCTCTTCTGATTGCCGCCATTCTGATGATGGGCATCTACGATTCTTTTGTGAAATGAACGTCTGTTTTGCGGCAATTGATTGATTCAAGCAACGGAGGAAGATAATCAATGCATTGATTATCTTCCTCCGCAAAATAGCATTACTTTATTCTAGAATTATCAAAACCTGATCCGTCTTTACCGAATCGCCTTCCTTGACCATTATTTCTTTAACCGTTCCGTCCGCGGGCGACTGCACGGGGATTTCCATTTTCATCGCGTCCATGATGACAACTTCATCATCCGCATTAACTTTATCACCTAGATTAACAACGATACTGATTATTTTTCCGGTCATAGGGGCTTTAATTTCCATACTCATTTATAAAATCTCCTTTTTGTTGTCTAGCTATTGAAATGACTTCCTTAATATCGAAATGGGATAATAAGGTCAACAAGAATATAAAGAATGCATTTATTATGATTATAAGTAATAACAAGTAATATTATAAGAAAATAATCTTGAATTTTAGTAGAAAATAGCTTATCTGGTCTCTGGATTTAAAATGGAGGGTACCATGTCCGAAGATTTAATGAACACGAAAGATGTTTCCAAGTACTTGGATATTCACGAAAAGCAGGTTTATCTGCTCATCAAGGCAGGGAAAATTCCATGTACCAGAGTTACTGGGAAATGGATTTTCCCTAAAAGGTTAATTGATGAATGGATACAAAAAAACGCGCAGGACCAACTTCAGCAGGCCAAAAAAAAGGTAAATAAAATCGAAGGCGCGCTTTTAGCGGCTGGAAGTAACGATCCTGTTCTGGATATGCTTCTTTCCGCAGCGAGAAAAGATCATCCCGGCTTTAATATTTTTTCCGCCAACACAGGAAGTGTCGGCGGTCTGGAAGCACTCAATACCGGGCTGACCGACATTGCTTTCTCTCATCTTTTTGATCCGCAGACAGGTGATTACAATACGCCTTATCTAAAACAGTATTGTCCTGATCAACATCCGGTTGTCGTGAATATGTTTTACCGTCAGGTTGGATTTCTGGTTGCAAAAACCAAGGCAAATATTTTTAAAGGCTGGGATAGTCTAACGAATAAGAAGATTCGGTTTGTCAACCGGCAGGCCGGTTCCGGTATCAGAATTTTGCTGGATAATGACTTGAAAAACAGAAGCATATCTTGCGGCGATATTGCCGGTTATGAGAATGAGGTCTATACGCATTTTGAAGTCGGTCTTTCGCTTGTTTCTGATGAAGCGGACGTGGGAATTGCCTCTGCCGCCGTCGCCAAAATTCTGGATTTGAATTTTCAGCCCCTGATCAGCGAGCGTTTCGATATGATTCTCGATAAGAATACATTCTTTCAACCGGTAGTTCAAACTTTTATAGAAACTCTTCAATCGGAGAAATTTAAAAACCACGTGGGTAAAATCGGGAATTACGATTTCAAAAATACCGGGCGCATTCTGCATTCTTAGATAAATAAATGGAAGGAGTATAAAAAATGAAAAAATTTATTGGAAATCTTGTGGTGCTTTTTGTTTTAATCTGGTCGTCTCTGGCTTGTGCGGCCGACGGGGATAAGTTCATATTCTTATCCAGTACCATCGGGCCG
>DJVN01000207.1:0-2717 GCA_002441205.1 Syntrophaceae bacterium UBA6255
TTTTTTTGAAAAATCTGATCATCTTTTGGCCGTGTTACCTGACAAAAAGATTATTATCCCAGGAGCGAAGCGACGTGGGATTTGTAATGATAACAGGCAAGAACTGCTGGACGCGGAAAAAATTCATGGGAGACCAATTTTCAACGATTAAGAATTGTCATGGTTAAAATATTGTGGTTTCCTTCCCGTCGATAGGCCAGCCTATCCGTCATCTTGCGGATCAGGAATACACCCATGCCGCCGATTTTACGTGAAGTCAGATCTGGTTGCAAATCCGGATCGGCAAGGGAAAGAGGATTGAAAGAAACACCCGTGTCTCTGATTTCAATTGTCAGCGACGAATCATCCGATTTCAGACAGCGCACTTCAACCTGACCCTTATGTTGGGCATAGCCATGCACAATCACATTGACCAGCGCCTCTTCCGCAACCAGTTCGATCCGATGCCGGGCATCTTTAGAGAGTCCCTTTTTTTTCGCTTCATCATGAATAAATTTCAGCAATTCGTGCAGGCTTTCCATTCGGGCGGGTATTTGTTTAATCAGCATAGATAATCATTCCGGCGCGTCGCTATTTAATGGCGTCTTTTGCCGCTCCTAAGGTGTCAAATGCAGGGATAAGGGCATTAAATCCCGAAATGGTGAAAACATCTTTCACGTTCTCTCGGAGTCTGGCCATGCACAGCTTCCCATCGCGCGACTTCATTTTTTTAGCGGTGGTCAGCAATACTCTCAAGCCGGCGCTGCTGATATAATCGAGTCCGTCCAGATCAAAAACCAGCTTTGTTCCAGATTGTTCAAACCACTGGTTGAGTTGCTCTTCCAGTTGTGGAACAGACACCGCATCAAGCCTGCCTCGAATTGAAAAAGTGAAAATATCTGCTTCATTCGTAACGACAATTTCCATGTGCATGCTCCTTATTATTTTGTCTTAATTTTAAAATAATTCTGATGTTAAAATATAGAAAGAACATCGATTCTTGTCAATTGATTTTCACTGATGCATCCTTGCCTGAAAGAAGGATATCCGAATTATGTTATCAAATATTTATGTGGCTCATATTTCCCTGAAAATTTCTCACTTGACAAAATCTATTGATTTAATTATGAATTTGCTCACTTTATCTAGGTAATAAACTAATGACTTGACAACCTGTATAATACTTAAACGAAGAAGATTGATGTTATTATTTGCGTAGAGGGGCAACATGAACAAGCTGTTTTTACCACCCGTTTTTGCCGCCGGGAAGAATATACACAAACGATAAATCCCTGAAAGTGCTGAAGATGGCTGCGGCTGGACTCGGCATTACTTTATCAAGAGGAGGAAAATAACTTTGTCTGATAATTCTAAAGCAAAAACCGCTGTCAGGGAAAGCGAACGAATTGAAATGTCCGAATTGCAAAAGGCCATTGTCGAGCATGCGGGATATGCCATTATTGCAACCACCCAAGATGGGTTGATCCGCACATTTAATCCTGCCGCAGAGCGTATGTTAGGCTATGCGGCGGACGACATTATCGGCAACGCCACGCCTGCAACGTTTCATGATTCGCAGGAAGTTGCCGCGCGCGCATCGTTATTTGCAAAAGAAACCGGAATGCCGCTTGAACCGGGGTTTGAAGTCTTTGCGATTAAAGCCCGTCTTAATATGCCCAACGAATATGAATGGACGTATATCCGGAAGGACGGCAGCCGCTTTCCGGTTTTGCTGTCTGTCACGGCGTTGCGAAATTCCGCAGGCGATATTACGGGATTTCTGGGTATTGCCAACGACATTACCGAACGCAAGCAGGCAGAAAAACTGATTGCGCAACGCACCAGGGAACTGAAGGAAAGCGAAGAAAAATACCGGATTTTATTCGAACGTTCCAAAGATGCGTTATTGATTATTGGTAATAACAAATTCGTGGATTGCAATCCGGCTGCGGTGGAATTGCTGGGGTATCATAGCAAGGAGGCGTTATTACAAATCCATCCTTCAGAACTCTCTCCTCCAACCCAGCCTGATGGACGCCCGTCATATGAAAAAGCGGATGAGATGATTGCCATTGCCATACATGAGGGGAGTCATCAATTCGAATGGATGCACCGCAAAGCCAATGGTGAATGTTTTCCCGTGGAAGTCACGCTGACGTTGATCCCGTTCCAGGGACGTCAGTTGGTGCATACGGCCTGGCGCGATATTACCCAGCGTAAACAGGCGGACAAAGCCCTTCACGCCAGCGAGGAAAAATACCGTGCCGTGGTCGATTGCGGCGTCATTGTCTACTTTGAGATGGACCTGAAAGGCAAATGCAGATTCTGCAATAAGAGCTTTACGGATCTTCTAGGTTATCCTGCCGAAGAGCTGATTGGCATGAATTTTAAACAATTTACAAAAAAAGAAGATGTCCAGCATGTCATGGACGCATATGCCAATGTCTATCTGGGAAAGACCGAACTCGAAATTGTCAGCGCATGGTTGATAAGAAAAGACGGGCGGCTCATCTATGGAGAAAATTATGTCCGTCCCAAGAAAAATGACTTGGGAGAAATAATCGGTTTCCTCTGCATTGGGATTGACATCACCGATCGGAAAAAGTGGGTGGATGCCCTGCGCGCAAGCGAGGAAAAATACCGGATTTCGGAGGAAAAATACCGCTCGGTACTCAATGTCGGCGCCATCGGGTATTACGAAACCGATCTGAAGGGCACTTTCACCTACTGCAATGAAA
>DJVN01000207.1:2791-3023 GCA_002441205.1 Syntrophaceae bacterium UBA6255
AAGATACCACTCGGCGTTATCACCATAAAACACCCGACACCGGACGGAGCGATCAAATATGCGGATCATTATGTCACCACGATGAAAAACGCCGGCGGCGAAATTACCGGTTTCCACAGCGTGGGGATTGATGTAACCGACCGGGTTCATGCGGAAGAGGCCCTGCGCGCGAACGAGGAAAAATACCGCATGGTGCTCAATGTCGGTGCCATCGGGTATTACGAAACCGATC
>DJVN01000232.1:0-7430 GCA_002441205.1 Syntrophaceae bacterium UBA6255
GCAAAGCGAAGATTGAAGCATTAATCGAACTATCCCGCAAAGCGGTGGAAGTGCACTGAAATTTGCAGGACGAACTATCTCCGAAGCGTAGTGGAGCGGGATAAATGCGGGTCTAATTCCCCGCCCCTTGAGGCGAAAGTTCCTTTGGATACCCCGCTGATTGCGTCGGGATTGTTCATTCTTAAATCATCCTTGAATTATAACCTTTTAAATGCTAGAAAGATTCCCACAAAATAAATACATGCCAGGAGACAAAAATGCGAAAAGTCTTAATAAATCTATTTTGTCTAACAATAATTTTTTTTTCCGCTGGTTCCCTCTGCGCAAAAGATAAATATATCGTGACCGTTCTTCCTTTTTCTGTTCACAGCGCAGAAAAAATTGATTACATAAAGCATGGCATCGAAGATATGCTCACTTCCCGCATTTCCGCTTCCGACAAAATCAACGTTACAAAGAAAGAAGCTGTTCTTGCGCACTTAAAAAAAGACAAAATAAAAACAATCACCGCCGACAATGTCCGCAATATCGGCCAAAAGTTGAATTCCGATTATGTTGTCTGGGGAAGCATCACCAAAATCGGCAACAGCCTCAGTATTGACGGAAAATTGCTGAGTATGGACAAAGCGAAATCCGATATAGGCATGGCCTCTCAATCAGCATCACTTGATGATGTCATACCCAAAATCAACGAATTTTCAGAAAACATCGTAAACAATATTCTGGGCGTCACCACCCCTCCACCAAGCCCGACGCCGGCGGCTGCTGTTACCACGCCGATGCCCTCCGCGTCTCGCGAATCTCAAATCATAGCCGGCATGAGATCCGGCAGCAAAAAAGCAGGAACCTTTACCGCAGTCATTAATGCTGAATTTATCAATGCCGGAGGTTCATTCAATCAAAAAGGCTTTTGGATGAGCCAAAAAATTTCCACCGAATTCAAGGGAATGGATATAGGAGATGTGAATGGTGATGGATTAAACGAAGTTGTCGCCATAGATAAAAATAATGTCTATATCTATCAAAAAACAGAAAAAGAGCTTAAATTATTGGAAAAAATAACGGGGAAATCTTACGATAACTATATTGCTGTTGACGTTGCCGATATCAATCGAAACAATGTTAATGAAATCATTGTAACGTCTCTAAACGATACCTTGCTCGATTCTTTTGTTTTGGAGTTTAAAGACGGCAAATATGAAAAAATCGCATCCAATATTCGCTTGTTTCTACGTGTCATTGATACACCGTCCGGAATTCCGTTATTATTAGGACAGGAGCTTGGATTCGGCAAACCTTTTGACATGCCCATCCATGAAATTATATTTAAAGACGGTGCGTACGTTCTCGACGAAAAGATGAAAATCCCTATCGGCTTATCTATATACGGCCTGAACATTGATGACGTGGGCATTGGAGGAGGAGAAAAAATACTCGCCCTGGATGAATATGATTATTTATACATTATCGACAAAACGAGCAAATCGCTGGGGTCACTTACTTCCATTGGTTTCACAAGTGAAGAACTGATTTGGAGAAGTGACGATGTTTTCGGCGGCAGCAATAACTATATAGAAAATATAGATAAAAAATACCCCGATGACAGAGAAAAAAGCGCTTACGTTAATTTACGTGTTCTAACCGCGGATACCAATCAAAACAGTAAAAAAGAAATTATTATCGTCAAGAATTTGTCATCCGTCGGACGGCTTTTTAAACATTACAAACTGTTCACCGCCAGTGAAATATACAGTTTAGAATGGGATGGTTTGGGAATGTCTGAAAACTGGCGGACGAAAAAAATCAATGGATACATTGCTGATTATTCTATTAAAGACGTTGATAATGACGGTTACCAGGAAATCGTCCTGGCATTGGTGCAATCCGTTGGATTTACTCTTCGCGAAAGAAGCGTCCTGGTTGTTTACAAAATTGATACGACTCAACAATAATTTATTGACAAATATTTCGCTCTTAGATATATCGTGCCACCTATTTCAAGTTCATTGAAATTTCTTTAGGAAAAGGCGGTGTAGCTCAGTTGGTCAGAGCATACGGCTCATATCCGTAGTGTCCCTGGTTCAAATCCAGGCACCGCCACCATGAACCAACTTTCCTGCCTTTATATTCTTTTTATTTTTGCCAAGGCTCTGCTGGCCGCGTTTTTGACATCGTCAGGATAAGCTTTTATGCCTAAAAACGATCTTGACTCGGCAATTTCCGTCAGAACGGGTATTGCTTCAGACGAACCGATTACCCCTAAAGCGCTACAAATTTTTTCCTGCAAAGCAATCTGCTCATCCTTAGTTAAGGAAGACTTGCTTTTGAGCATATCAATGAGATCAGGAACAGCCTCATAATATTTTATTTTACCCAACGTTTCGATAATATTAACAGCCAATTCATGCTCCACCTGTTGTAAAACCGACAGAAGCAATGGTCCTCTCTTGTTCCCTCCGATCTGATGTATGCTTTTTAGCGCTTCAATACGAACACGTCTGTCGTTATGAAGCAAAAGAGGCCTCAGGATATCAGCGCTGGAATAATTGCCAATACGCCCCAATATGTACGCCATATTGCGCAGATAATACCATGGGGCGTTCATATTAATACTTTCTTTGATCGCGGGGATAGCTCTTTCTCCCAGCTCTTGAATAATATGAATAATTCTTATTCGTTCCTTGCTGTCATTCGCATCACGAACGCTATCAAGTAATTTTTTCATTATCATTTCGCCAAACCCAAAGAATATCTGAAATGCCTCAGTTGTTTTATTCTTCTCGTTGATGTCAATCTCATTAAATAAAATATTAATGTTTTGCTCTGATGCCAGATTCTGAAGAACCTCCATGGAAATTTGACGAATCTCTTCATTTTTTCTCAATATACCGGTGTTGATTTTACCAAAGACATCTATCACCGGGTTTGCCTCCGCGAAGAGCTTATATTTAATGAAATCTTCAATAAGTTTTTGCAATGTAAGGCAGATACTTTTGTATGCCGGAGTGACGGTATTTTCACTCTCGAGCCATTGAACCACCTGCCGCACTGATTTCTTGATCAATTCTCTTTGTTCTTCTGAAAAGAAAGATTCAATAGTGCCTTCCATCTCGCTCAGGCGATTTAATGCTTTGTTAATGTCGGCAATATTCTCGGCAATAAGATTCTCATCAATCATTATATCAGAAATGCTTTCCTGATCCTTCCCGACAGGCATGGAAGCTTGATCACACAATTGTGGTTGTGCCATTTTAGTTTCCGCTGCTAAATCGGTCAAGAGTGCTTCTTTTAATTCAACCGGGCTGCTTGGGGGAGCGAGGTTGATGACGATATGCAATTCGTCTTTCCCCATATTTTTATCGACAGAGACATCCTTAATCTCTAATCCTTGAAGTAAATCAAATAGATACGGTATAATAATTTTTTCATTTTCTTCCTGATTGTATACTTGTCCTTCCAACACCTTGTTTCTTTCCAATTCCGCAGAAAAAGCAGGATCCTCCCGTCGAACTTTTTCCAATAAACAAGAATAAAGTGTTTCGATGGAACGCATAATCGAAGGATTGACATCGGGACATATTTGAGTATTCTTCATTGATGCAAGTAATTGCAGGAGTGTGGAAATAGCTTTTATTTGTAAATTTTTAGCCGCCATTTTTCCTCCCGATATGCATGCTTTTTCATTTCAAATAATGAAATACATTGAGGATTCAATATTATCAACAAATATTGTTAAATTACTTTTTTTAATTAATAACATTTTAATTTACTTAACGCAACCGGATGATTTGAATCTCTGCTTCTGCTGTCATCCATGTGAGACTATTTTTTTCTTTATAATTGAATAAAAAATTGCTAGTATCATCAACAAATCAACAGGCAAAGCCAAGTTAAGAAGTATAAACTTTTAAAAACAGGAGCTAAAACAATGAAGATTTTATCTTATGTTTTTTCGGCAATTGGCGTTCTGCTAATGATCGGCGCATTCGCTGGAAGATTCATTGATGCCCGGACAGTTTTGGGATGCATAATACCAGGGGGAATATCAGCATCATCCGCCATGATAGGTGCTGACACTTTTCTGCTTCTGGCTATACTGGCTTACTTGTATAAAAAAGACTAAATAGATTTTTTGAGACCAGCGAAGCAACGCGAAGCCCTACTTGACAAATGACTGAAAACTAAATTTTATCCCTATCAAATTCTTCATCAATCCAGAATTTGGTAATGAAGGATTATCCGTGAAATCTCTACTGGCAGAAATTCTGTCTCCTTTTCCTGTTTCTCACCTCTCTATAAGCAGCGCTGAATTTCCCCGGTGCCTCGATCTTGCGCGCCTTCACGGTGTGGAAATGCTTTTCTATAACAGGTTGAAGAAACACCATGGCGGATCAAATCCCTTCATTGATGCCTATCTAAAAAAAAACGAAAATGCATTTCTGTTTAGCGTGGCCAGATCAATGCGTCATGAGGTTATTGAAAAGGATGTGGTCACTGCCCTTGTAACACAGCGTGTTCCCGCGTGTATCATCAAAGGGAATCAAATCGCCCGCACTATTTATGAAGATCCCAACTGCAGAGGGTCTGCTGATATTGACGTGCTCATCCGGACAACAGATCTGACGGACGCCGACAGAATTATTACTGCGATGGGATTCACGAGTGAGAATATCCTGCCCCTGCCTTTCTGCATCGGCCGGTTGCACCATATTGCCTACAGCAATATTAAAAACAACATCCTGCTGGAACTGCATTGGGATTTCGGCTATCCGTCATACTTTAATTTGACACCGGATGAAATATGGAAAGGCGTAATCGGCAGCGAAGCGAAAGACTATTCATTAACACCTGAAACCATGGTTATCATGCTCTTGACCCATCATTTCCGGCACGGCTTCCGGGAAATTAAAATTCTGGTGGATATCCTCTGGACCCTTTACAGATACGACAGCATCATCCACTGGGGAAATTTTACCCAACAATTGATAAAATACGGCCTTGTTAAAACGACTGCCATCATTCTGACTCAGTTGGACGACCTTTGGCATTTAAATGAAGGCCCCCTGCAATCCTTCAAGATTCTCCGTGAACAGATCACCTCTCTACCGGTTCATCCATCAAAATTTTTATTGCGGTATTTTAAAATAGATATTGACCACCCATCACATAAATCAACCGATATGCAGGTGGCGAAACTCGCACTCGACAGGACATCAAATATCTTTTATGCATTTGTTAAGATATTTTTTCCAAGACCGCGGGATATAAAATCTTTTTATCCCGGAAGCAAAGCCTGGATGCTCCCTTTCAACTATCTTCGTTTCTTCTGTTGGCGGGTAACCAAGTGGCGAGTTTAGTGAGGACTCGTTGATAATGAGACTCGACGACAACAGGAGTCGTTAGTCAAATTATACCTTGTGCAGAACGAATGAAATGATGTTCGAAACGTTAGCCGAACTATCCTAGGAGCGTAGCGACGCAGGAGAACATTGAACGTAGAACATAGAACTGTTTTTTCTATCCACCAGTCACCATCAACCATCAACTAAACACAATACTGCTGTGCCTGAATATTAAACATATGAGCATAGTACCCGCCCAGTTTCATCAATGCTTCATGACTGCCGCGCTCCACAATTTTTCCCTTGTCCAGAACATAAATCATATCCGCCATGCGTACCGTCGAAAAGCGGTGACTGATCAGCAACGCGGAATGTCCCTTAATTAACTCCCTGAACGACTGAAAGACGTCATATTCCGACTGGGGACTCATGGCGCTGGTCGGTTCATCCAGGATTATCATCTGCGCGTCCCGCAGAAATGCCCTCGCCAGGGCAACCTTCTGCCACTCGCCGACACTGATTTCCACGCCTCCTCCGAAGTGTTTTCCCAGAAGCGTGTCATAGCCTTCAGGCAACCTGCTGATAAACGCGTCCGCCGCGGAAAATTGTGCCGCTGTGCGCACGTGTTCGTCATCGGGATTCAGACGGGTATTTCCAATCCAGATATTTTCACGGACCGTCAACGGATAATGAACGTAGTCCTGAAAGATAATGGCTATTTCGTGACGCAGGTCTTTTATATCAAAATCTCGAAAATCCGCACCGTCCAACGTGATGCGCCCTCCGGTCGGCTCATAAAGACGGCAGATCAGCTTCGCCAGCGTCGTTTTGCCCGCGCCGTTATCCCCGACCAGAGCGACCACCTCTCCTGCGCGAATGTTCAAATCAATATCCTCGAGAACATTCCCGCCCTTTTCGCTATACATAAACGACACCTTCTCTAACTTTACGCCGTTCCGCATGGGACGAGGCACGTCTTTGCGCTGCTGACACACCGCAGATTCAGATTTTAAATCCAGAAAATTATAGAAATGGTTTAAAAATATACTGTCTTCATAAAGGCCGGCCAGGCCGCCCATGATTTCCTGCAAATAGGTCTGTGCGCGCTGGAAAGCCTGATAATACATCACCATGTCGCCCAGCGTCAGATCACCGCGCATGGTCCTTAAAATAACAAAAACCAACAGGCCGAAGAGCGCCGCAATGGCAGCAACCTGAGCGATTAAATCAAAAACAGAACGTGTTTTGGCCAGCTGGAGATTTTCGTTTCGAAGCTTTGCCCGCAGGTCGCGATACCTTTTCCGGAAAATATTACCCAAATCGAAGATTCGCAATTCCTTGGCATGAATACCGCTTGTCAGCATCCGGTGATATTCATACGTTTGTCTTTCCGTCTCCGTGCGGCGGAATTTCCATTCATACAGGCGATCCGCATTGCGGATTTTGACAATAATCACCGGCAAAACAGCCGCAAACAGAACAAGGGTAACCGCCCAGTGCAAATAAAACAAAAGACCCGCCAGCGCAAGGAGTGAAAGGCCGCTTTGCCCTAACTGCATCAGCGCCTGAATGATATGATTGGGGCGATACGGCGCTTCCTGCTGTGCCCGGTGAAGCGTATCGTAGTAATCGGGATCCTCGTAATAAACCAGGTCCACCTCAGCCGATTTAGCGTGAATGACATCCGTGACATGGTCGGTCAACAATTGACCCTGATTTTCCCGAACAATCTCGGACAACGCACGACAGCCGGCGATTAGCAGCGTTACCAAAGCGGTCAGACCAATCCATAAAAATATCCGCTTCAGGATCTGCGGATCACCCGGGGAACTGATTCCCTCCTGAACGGAATCGACGATCAGCTTGATCAGATAAAGACTCGCCAATGGCAAAACGGCCTGCACAGCCATGCAGCATAGATTCATGATGGTCCAGTTTCGGGTGCTTTTCCAGACCAGAGCCACGGCCCTGCGCAATTGCATCAGTCCGCGAAGTTTTTCCAATAAGCTAACCTTCAATTCAACACCTGCTTTTCTTAACGATTAACTATCAACTATCAACCATTCATAATGACACCCGCTAAGAACG
>DJVN01000232.1:7517-11175 GCA_002441205.1 Syntrophaceae bacterium UBA6255
CTTCACTCTTCACCCTTTTTCACTTCTTTATATTCTCCGCCCGTTTGTGGGCCACTTCGCAAAAATACGGCGTTGAACCATCCATGGCTCCCGTTTCCAGATGCGCGTGCGCCGGGCACCACAGGCATAGATTCACTATCGCACATTTGCGGCAAGAATCCAGAAACTCCTTGCGCTGAGAACGCATATCCCTAACCCGGGGAACGAATTCTTCCCATGCCTGCTTCAACGTGTCTTTGCGCAAATCGTATGTCGTCCCCGGCGCCCACAAAGATGAGCACAGGCGGAAACGACCGTCATAACTGACATTAAAACTGCCGTTTCCCGCGCCACAATGAAAAAGATGATCGCAGCCGTAGTGCGTGAATGCCTCATTGATCAGCGTGTCACATTCCTTGCGCATGGCATTGATGCGCTGCTCATCGCTGTTTTCCAGTTCCACGATCTGTTCCGGCGTCAGGCGCTGATTTTTGATTTCCTCATTGCGTTTTGGATTGCCGTCAAATCGCAGGTGCAATTGCGGATCAAAGCGATAATAATCCTTCGTGCGTTCACGGCAGAAATCGGCAATCGCCTTCTGTTCATGCAAATTGGCCTGAATCGCCATCGCCTTCAGGCGAATCCGGATACCGTTTTTTATCACTTCATTAAGACCGTTCATAAATTTTTCAAACGAACCGGGACGACGCGTTACCGCCTCATAGGTTTCTTTGGTCACGCCGTAAACAGTGATTTCAATATCCCGCGGCGGATATTTTTTGAATAGAGCGATATACTCATCATTGATCAGGGTTGCGTTGGTAAATACGGACACAAGAAGTCCGAGGCGTTTCAATCCCATGTAAATTTCGGGAAATTCTTCCCGTAAAAGCGGCTCGCCGCCGGTGATGAGACACCACATCGCGCCCATCTCCACGGCCTGCCGGGCAATGTTGAGAATCTCGTCCACGCTCAGTTCCTCGGCTTTTGCTTTTGGGTCACCGGCGGGAAGATTGATGTAGCAGTGCGTGCAATTCATATTGCAACGCGCCGTAATTTCAATATCAAACGCCAGCGGCACTCTTTTGTCTTTTAGCTTATCCCACAGGGGAAAATCCTGTATTTCGATGGTTTCGGTCATAAGATTACACCAGTTTCTTTCTCATCACGATTCTTCGCCTGCCCGTTTTTATTTTTTCCTCCGCAAGCATGGGCTCCAGATCCGGGTGCGTAATATGTTCAAATCCGAACTGTTGATAAAGATTAATTGCTCTTTTGTTGTCCTCAAATACCGCAAGCAGGAGTTCTGTTGCGTTTTGCTCTTTGGCTTTATCAATAACTTTTTCTGTCAGCATTTTACCGATGCCCATACCGCGATAACGCACTCGGATATAAAGCGAAAACAACCAGTGACCTGCCCAGGGATGATTGGCTTTCGGGTGAAAAACATTCTGCACAAAGCCGGCAATCTTTCCGTTGCGTTTAGCCACCCAGTTGGTGACATTCGGATTTTCATCCCGCCTTCTGTAAGGCACATCCGGCGTGAACATCCCATGAATGGCCTCCATATCATCCTCATCCGCCTCGGAAATGATTATCCGGAAGGAAAGCATTTTAACCAACCCGCGGTAAACGGTCAGCGTTTGAACGCGTTGCAAGGCATTGCCCGCTGTGTGCAAAAGCAGAACAATATTTTTTTTAAAATACAAAAGAGCATTACCGCGGCTGAGAAAAGCGATAAAAGAACGTAATTTCCCTACCGCCAGTTTGACATCTTCCGTTCCTCTTTCAATACGGCTGATACGGCCGATAATTTTTTCGTCCGGCACGATGCCGTCAGGCTCAAAACAATTATCCCCCTTGATAACCAATCCTTGACGGGCTCGTCCGATAATCCGGTGAATAACCAACCGGCCTGTTGCCGGTTGCGTGAAGGCAACAACATCGCCGACCGAAAGCAACTGATTTTTAAGGGGTGAAATGGTGAGAACATCCTTGTCGCGAATAAACGGATGCATGCTGTATCCGCGGGCGGTGGTGCGCAACGCCGCGCCCTTTTCCATCATAGCCAAAAGCAGTTCCTTTTGTCCTAAGTTGGAAAGGCTCAACGTGCCGCCCTCAGAAACATACTGTTCATCGGCGGTATCAGATGATGAAATTTCCCTGGAGTAAGTCATCTTAATAATTATTTATATTGTGAAATGAATTGGAAATCAAGAATTGATATTTTATTTTACGGTTAGGATGCGCCTGGTGACCATCTCGGTTGCAAAGCCCAGCACATCTTTTTGTATCTCATCGGCGGGAGCGGAAAATTCTTTTTCCAGTTCTTTTGCGATTTGCCCGAGCGATATAACGCCGTCAAGCTTTTTCCAGATCGCTTTACCGGTTTCGTTGAGCGTGTAGAGTTCATCATCCGCATCGCCGATGCCGGCAACCAGCGGCACAATAATCATATCGCCTTCAATTTCCCGCGCCACCACGTCTTCCGATGGGATGCATACTGTTTCCATTGTGACTTGAGTTGTCATAACGATGAACCTCGCCAAGAATTTTTCTATTGGCTTGTGACATATCACAGGAATTTGTAATATGCAAAAAAGATAAAAAATGTCGTTTAAAAAAGATTTGTAACTTGAGGAAAAGTTGACAGTCAGAATGAAATGTCAAGAGTAAAGATTTGACCCCAATTTCTTCGGCGGGGGGGTCAAATCTTTACTCTTGANNTCTATTCCACCCAGAAGCCTTCCAATTTCCGGCTGCGTTATATCACATAAACGGTAGAGCAGCTCCATCAGTATTGCCCGCTCCGTCGATTGTTTTCCTTTCCTGGTTATTTCTTCTCGTTTCAATTTAATCAGTTGTGAATATCGATCAATGACATCTTCCGGCGTTATATTTTTATCCAACTTCCTGAGTGCCGGTTGTTCTCGATGAATTTTCTTTCGTTGATTGTCATACCCGTATCTCTTCCTGATATTCTCGACAAATTCCCCCGTTCCAACAATGCCAGCGCCCTTTCCCTTGTCCAGGGGATTGGAAATATCTTTTACCGTGCCTTCAAGCACGAACTTCTTGTACTCATAAATTGCTTTATCATTATCCTGATCGAAGTAATTTAAAAGAGTGCTGTAATAAATAATCGGTTGGCGATGTCGTGGGTAAATATAGCCCGGCAGGCTGGTCGAATCATTTGCCAGCAAGTCCCGCCATCGTTTTTCCATAGAATTTTTTGATTTCATTCTTATAGGATTTAAGTGGATATAGCGACTCACTTCCAGAAGATAATTATCCGCATCGATTAGAAAAGCTTTATAACGGCCCTGATACAAATGCCCCGATCGTTTATATTTATGATTAAAGAAAACTGTATAGCTGATGTTGAAATGGCGCATGAATTCAGAGAGATTGGCTTTCGGTGTGCAAAGCAAAAGATGAAAATGATTGGACATTAACGCGTACGACAAACAACGAACTTCAAATAATTCCAAGGATCGAGCCAAGAGGCGAAAGAATTCCCGCCGGTCTTCCTGATCACGAAATATATCTTTCCGTTCATTGCCACGGCAGGTTACATGATAATAGGCGTATGGATATTGTATTCGTAGAGGTCGGCTCATAAGAAAAGATTATATTGGTCAACTTGAAATGTCAAGTTTAAAGATTTGACCCCATTATC
>DJVN01000232.1:11213-11986 GCA_002441205.1 Syntrophaceae bacterium UBA6255
GCCCAGGATTTTGCCGGGCACTGCTCGCACAGACCTTTGAGAGCGCAGACGGCGCAGCGCTTCAGGTATTCGGGATTGGTGGCTTTCATCTCCTTGAGGCTTTTAAAAAATTCCAGCGCCTGTGCCAGGCTATTTTTTTTATCCGCTGGTAACGCACCGAACAGATTAAAGGTGAACGCCGGCGCGCGCACACCCATGCATGGCTGTGCAAATCCATAGGCATCGATGCAAAGGCCATTACCCGCGCCGCAGGCAAAAAGTTTGTCACCTGCCGGCCCCATGAACTTGGAAGCGAATTCTTCCATTTCCTTCCGGTATTTTTCGGCATCTCTGGTTAAGATTTGAACAGCTTCTTCCGGCGTAACGCGCAACGATTTAATCAGGCCATTCTTTTTCTCATCGTCACGCCGGTTGCGCAAATCAAAAAACATGGAATAGCTTGGTGTCTTGTTCATCCAGGGAATGGTTTTTGCCCATGCTTCAAATTCATCGATCTCGGATTTGTTGGGCGGCAGGAGCGCGCTCTTCACAACAAAAGGAATCTTGCGCTCGAGAAGCAAATCGACCCCCCGTTTAAACTCCGCAAATGAACCCGGCACACGCGAAACGGCCTCGTAAGATTTTTTACTCATGCCGTAAACGGTGACTTCCATCGTAACAAGTGGAGGAATGCGCGCCAGCAGATCCGCCAGTTGCGTCGTGATCAGGCGGGCATTGGTGAAAATTAAAACTTTTATACCTAATCGACGGGCAAAAAGATAAAGCTCCTCAAA
>DJVN01000232.1:11993-12235 GCA_002441205.1 Syntrophaceae bacterium UBA6255
TTTTTTTGACCTGCTCCGTCGTCATCTCACGGGATTTCGCTTCGCAGTCGTCTTCCGGCAGGTTAATGCAGCAGTGGATACAATTATTATTGCAGCGCTCGGTCAGTTCGATGTCCAGATGCCCGAGCGTGCTGGCAATGCGCAGTTCGTGAGATTTCAATCGTTGAATGTAAGTCATGTTTCGTTCTTCGTTTAAGTGAAATGTGAAGGGTGAAACGTGAATGATAGATTTTATCACTATT
>DJVN01000232.1:12247-14219 GCA_002441205.1 Syntrophaceae bacterium UBA6255
AGCGTAGCCAGGAGTTGATGCCAGATTTTTTTACGATCGGTAAGAGGCTCTATTTTATTTTGCCTGTCCTGTTTTAAAAACAGGATGGCGGAAAGTGGCGCTGATGAAGGCGAGACATCGGCAGTGGTCCCGTGGCTCCAGGTACCGTGAACCAGCCATTGGCCATTCACATTTCTCACTTCACTTTTCACCCCCGATGAGGCGGACCAGAAGCGCAGGACGTTGCGGTCGTCGCAGAGAATCTCGGTCGACAGAACACCTTCGCGGTTTGCGGCTTTGAGGATTTCCATAGTCGTGGATTTGCCCGCTTCGGAGTGCCCGACAAAAACCAGGCCGTGTCCGTTGACAATCGCCGCCGCCGAATGCACTAAAACCGCGTTACGGTCGGCCAGCAGCGGTCCCAGCCAGATCTGGTCCGTGGGGAAATGGGAAAGCGCCTGCCATTCATGCTCCTGAACAAGATTGATTTGATTTGGGGGACTGTAAATTGTGCCCCGGGTGTGATCGCTATTGAAAACCGCCACCCGGTGCAAGCTTGTATCTTTTTCATCCGGCGAAATGCCCAGATAAAACCACGTGCCGTCTTTTTTGCGCGAAATCGCCCACGGCGGCTTGCGGTAAAGTTCCTTGCCCAGATCCTTTCCCTCCAGATCAGGCAGTTCAAAAATATGACGGAACTCGACATTATCATCGCCCGGACCGTCCACAGCAAAGGCCATCAGTTCATCCTTGAATTTGACTTTTCTGAAATCCAAATCGCTTTCAATTCTCACGGTGATGTCCGCAATCCGGAAATAGCGGCGATGATTCATCTGCCAGTCCTCCTTGAATTTGCGCGCTTCTTTTGCCACGGCGCATAAATGCGGAATGGGCGCACTGTAGCGGCCGGTCTCCAGATACGCGTAAACGGCGCACCAGCGGCAGTCAGAGCGGCTTTCACACGAACCGCAATGTTCTCGCCACTCCTCGCCTCCCCTCACCTTATCGGCGCAGGAAGGAATAAACTTGTCCCATGCTTCGGCAAACGAACCTTTTCGCAAATCAAAGCGCAGCGCGTCATCCTTAATGAACGAACACCACGACATCATGCCGTACGGATCGATATGAAAATCCCGACGTCCCGCAATACATTTGGCGAAGAGGCGGTCGTCATGACAATCGACAGCGCCACACATCAAGTCCCCGTCAGGTTCTTCATCCATACTCACCATGCGTTCTTCATAACTGACATCCGGCTTATCCAGCTCAAGCACCTGTACGGGGGAAAGTCGCTGCGCGACAATCTCTTCGTTTTTCTTTTTCGAGTGGTCGCAGGAAAGATATAGCCACGGGGCGCCGCAGCGCCAGTGTTTGCTCAGCGACCGCGCCAGCGCGATCATGTCGTTCCACTGGTGATAATTGTCCTTCATGGGAATCAACTGCACAATAAATCCGGCGCCTGCTTCTTTAAGATATTGGAACCCGCGCATCACTTTCTCGAATCCTCCGGGATGACGGGTGATACGGTCATAAACGTCAGCCGTTGCCCCGTAGAGCGCAATCATCTTTGTACCCTTGCGTTTGAGCCATTGCGCGATCTGCGGCGTCATCAGCGTTCCATTGGTATTCAGCGAATAGGAAACCGCTTTATGCGTCAGATAATCGAATATCTCCGGAAAATCAGGCCGCAGCAGAGGCTCGCCGCCGGAAATACTCCATTTCTGACAGCCCATGGCGCGTGCTTCATCAACAATTCTCCGGATTTCATCAAAAGTCAGTTCTTCCTTTTTCCTGGGCGATTTTACCGGCAGCGAAAGCCAGCAATGGCGGCAACTGTTATTGCAGCGATACGTTAAATCAATATTTCCTTCCAGCGGAAGGCGGGGAAGGCCCTGTTTCATGTTTTATTTTCAAACCTTTTTTATCCTGTTGGAAAATTTTTATATCAGAAGCGATATAGAAAAGACAGTTCAATGTTCAATGTTCAATGTTC
>DJVN01000193.1 GCA_002441205.1 Syntrophaceae bacterium UBA6255
GCCGCCTACGGCTGGACCGACTACGAACCGGAACTTCCCGACGGAGAGATCCTTCACCTTCTGCTAGCGCTTAACCTGGGGCGGTCAAAGGCAGCGAAAGCATAAAATATTTGGACAACGATGTTGGGGCGATGAAAGAGAGGTTCAGATGAAAGGACGTAAATTGTCAGACAGGATTTATGGAAAATATTTCAAGATGGATTAATATGAAAATTTCAGATTACATTCTTGATGGCAACCTCCTTGGTATTTGGGTAGCACTCCTCCTTGGTGTTGGATACCTTTTGATAACCAAAATCGATTTAAAGCATCGCCGGGTCTTGCCGAAATTAATAATAGCTGTTCTTTTATTCGGTATACCTACGCTTCTTACCTACTATAATTATTCATTGCTCAGGATTCTCATCTCTAGTTTTACGGTTTTCCCTATCGTGATTTTGTTGTTCATATCAATCAGATGGCTGTTACCACACGAATCAATATTACTGTTCTGGCTAAAAAAGAAAAAATTTAGCCAGCATTTAAGAGCAGGTGAAAATCTCGAAAAGAAGTTTTTTCGATATTTCTTTTCCACACCCGGGAAAATCAAGTTTTTAAGCGAACTGTTAACTTATTATAGCCGATACCATCTTTCAAAACTTATCCATCATTGTATTCTCAGCTACTCACGACTTCCTCTTTTCGAGTCTGAAAAAGATGCGTTTGATTTTAATCGGGGACTATCCTACATTCAAATGGGAGCGACAAGCAAAGTCGAACAAATATTGGATGGAGCTTCAGACTCTTTCAAGCAGACATCAGAGCACTTTTTCCTCTTGGCTCATGTTGTCAAGTGCAAAGGACTACTGGATGAGGAAAGGGAGTATCTTGAAAGAGCCTTGCACCTTCAGGATTATGATGGTTCACTAAAATGCCAGATTTACAATAACATCGCTGTCAACGCCCATGCACGCGGGAATCACACGGATACCGTCCATTTCTATTCGAAAGCCACTGAGTTTCTCAGCAAACATCCTTCCTTCAACACGAAACACATCGTCATTCCCAACATGATCGATATCTATCTCCTGGACGGCGAAATTTCCAAAGCCGAGTCTTTGTTCGAAGATTATCGGAAGATGATCGATTTTAGCAACATTGATGACGTATTGATGTGGGATAATTATCGTTTGACCTATTATCGGCAGCGCGGTGATCTGAACAATTTAAAAAAGGTGTACGATGATGGTACTGCGCAGTTGTCAGCAAGACTCACCCATGAGGAATGTTTAGCGTTCCAAATAAATGAGCTCAGAATGAGATGGAACAACCGGATCGAATGGGAAAAACCACTAGGCAACGTATGTCAGCATTTAGATGAATATTTCGCGCTTCCCTTTCCTAAGTCCTTTATCGCAGCAAAAGAGCTTTGCTTCATCATGAAAGGTCTCGATGAACAACAGAATTCGCTTTACGACTCGGGCATCGTTAAAAAATTGATTGCCTTTCTTAGAAAATCAGCGCCAGAACTTGACAGTCATTTGCGTTCCCTGCCCGACGAGTTTGTCAATGAGCGATTCAATTTAACCAAAGATAAGGCCTGGTTACTCCAGGTCCTCTTTGATCCGCATGAGCAGAATGATAATGATTACACCATTATGCTTGACAAAAAGATTATATTGCTTAACGATCTGATCGACATTCAGCAACAAGCGGGGAATGCCGTCAATGCTTTGGAGGCGCGTTTAGGCATACCCGATGAAGTAATCAGTCAAGTCTTCTCACCATTTACCGCAGGATTCTTCAACAGGCCGCAGTTTTTCGATTATCGCCGTAAATGTCTCGATCTGTCCAAAAAACAAATGGATATCGTCTATAATGAGTTGGCAAGATTTGGTCGCGACATTTCAATCTTGACCTTCAAACTCAGGCTTGCCTACTATTTCATGTTTTTCAAAGAAATAGACAGAGCCTACCCGCTATACAAGGATTTCGAGGATTCTGGCATCAGCATCAATCATTTCGCAGATTGGATCCGGGGATATCATGACAAACTACAATCGGCATTCATTGCTTTGAATATATTGGGTCAACGTGCACCACTGAAAAACTTCTAAGCCCCATACTTGGCGCGGACAAAATAAAAGATGAAAATCACCGAACGGGGGATATTTTCATGCATAAAGATTGCAGAGAAAATAACTTGAATTGATTATTTTTAATCATGCCGTCAACATCGTAGTCTATTCACATCAATAAGATTGTCTTGACTTATGATATTACATTTAGTATCATACATGCCATGAGCGGCGCCGATAAACTGATTGCCAAGATGAGGAACAACCCCCGCGACTGGCAGATTGATACCCTGGTCAGTATTGCCGATAAGCACGGTATCGAAGTCAGAAGCCACGGCGGCAGTCATTACATCTTCTCGCATCCCAAGGTGTCTTTTCACCCATCAGTTCCGGCGCACAGACCAATTAAACCGGTGTATGTTAAACAATTTATCGATCTTATTGACGCAGTGAAGGAGTTGGAAAAATGAGGATCAAAGAAATCAAGGCCGTCACGGCTCCCTATCCATTCGAGTCCTACACCCATGTAATCAGTCCTCTTCCCCCTGCGGAAGGCGGTGGTTTTCTTATTTCCTTCCCCGATCTTCCCGGTTGCATGTCCGATGGGGAAACGATCGAAGAAGCGATTCAGAACGGCAGGGACGCCTTTCTGGGCTGGGTTTCCGCACAAGCGGATATGGGCAGAGAAATTCCCAAACCCGCATATCGCGCCCCGGAAGCAGAGCCGCCCATGTCCGGCAAGTTTGTCCAGCGAGTGCCGAAAACGCTTCATGCCAAACTAGCCGCTCTGGCCAGACAGGAGGGCGTTAGCCTCAATACCCTGGTACTAACCTTTATTGCCGAAGGTATGGGGACGCGGGATAAAAAAAGCCACGCGCAAACATAATCACAGTCGAACATTCGTCGAGAATAAAAGCCGGGCACACAACATCCCGGTGCACATTGTAAAAGCAATGAAAGAGAGATTTGAACATGAAAAAGGGTAAATTGTCCGGTAATGAACTCGAACGTCACGAGGCAAAGCGGGACGTCTGGCGGGAAGTATTGGACGGCATAGACGAAATCAAGGCCGGAGGCGGGAAAAGGGTTGTCGTCAAGCCGAAAACGGAAGTTGCCAAGGCGCGCATAAAGACGGGTCTTTCCCAAAGTCAGTTTGCCGCATTGATGGGCGTATCGAAACGAACGCTGGAACAGTGGGAACAGGGGCGGCGCGAACCGTCCCGCGCGGCAAAAACACTGATCAGAATTGCTGATTTACGCCCGGAAGTGTTGAAAGAAATTACTATTTAACCCCGAGAAATCATCGTAAGGATACGGGTGGGAGGCCGGCTGTCCCTCCATACCAAGAACCCTTTCGGGCACCCGCCGCAG